>CAYOVI010000017.1:0-23411 GCA_964407365.1 uncultured Ferrithrix sp. | reverse complement strand
CGAGACGGCGCCGATTTGGTTTTGGCCAAAGATGACGGTGTCGTCGAGTCGATCACCGGTTCTTCGATCGTCATCAAATATGAAAACTTGCCAAAGCGCGAACATGAGCACAAATTGTTCAAGTTCTTGCGCTCCAACCAAGACACATGCATCAATCAGATTGTGCGGGTCGTCGAGGGACAAAAAGTCAAGAAGGGTGATCTGATCGCCGATGGTCCAAGCACCGACGAAGGCGAACTTGCTCTTGGCAAGAACCTTCTCGTGGCATTGATGCCATGGGAGGGCTACAACTTCGAAGACGCGATCATTCTTTCAGAGCGTCTCGTCAAGGAAGATGTTTTGACATCGATTCACATACACGAATATGAAGTCGATGCTCGAGACACAAAGCTTGGTGCCGAAGAAATCAGCCGCGACATTCCGAACCTGTCAGAAGAAATTCTGGCCGATCTCGACGAACGTGGCATCATTCGCGTGGGTGCAGAAGTGGGCCCTGGCGACGTGCTCGTGGGCAAGGTGACGCCAAAAGGCGAGACAGAATTGACCCCAGAAGAGCGTTTGTTGCGAGCAATCTTCGGTGAAAAATCGAAGGAAGTTCGTGACACCTCATTGAAAGTTCCGCACGGTGAAGGTGGCAAAGTTATCGACGTCAAGGTTCTCAAGCGAGCTGCCGAAGGCGATGACGAACCGGGCGACGAGTTGCCACCAGGCGTAAATCAGATCGTGAAAATTCACGTTGCTCAAAAGCGCAAGATCAGCGTGGGTGACAAACTCGCAGGTCGTCACGGCAACAAGGGTGTCATCTCAAAGATCTTGCCTGTCGAAGATATGCCATATCTCGAGGACGGCACTTCAGTTGACATCATTTTGAACCCACTCGGTGTGCCGAGCCGCATGAACATAGGTCAGGTTCTTGAGGCTCACTTGGGTTATTGCGCTCGTTGGGGTTGGCACGACGAAAAGAACAACAAGTCGGTCGGCTCGAGCCCCGTTCGTGGCACCGAGTCAAAAACTCGTCCATCCACACCGCCAGCTACTTTCATCTCGACGCCAGTTTTTGACGGCGCCCATTGGGATGAAGACGAGCAAGCTGGTTCGCACCCGACGATTCAGTCGATTCTGAAGAACTTGAACCCAGAGTCTTTGGATGGCAAGCGCATGATCGGCCCAGATGGCAAGGCGGTTTTGCGCAACGGTCGCACCGGTTTGCCCTATGACAACCCGATCACCGTTGGATATATGTATATTTTGAAACTCAACCACTTGGTTGACGACAAGATTCACGCTCGCTCAACTGGGCCATACTCGATGATCACCCAGCAACCGCTTGGCGGCAAGGCCCAATTCGGTGGTCAGCGATTTGGCGAAATGGAAGTGTGGGCTCTCGAGGCCTATGGCGCGGCATATTGCCTGCAGGAGCTTTTGACGATCAAGAGCGACGACGTGCTCGGACGAGTGCGCGTTTATGAAGCGATCGTCAAGGGCGACAACATTCCTGAGCCAGGTATACCCGAGAGTTTCAAGGTGTTGATGAAAGAAATGCAGGCGCTGTGTCTCGACGTCGAAGTGATCTCCCATGAGGGCAAGCAAGTTGAACTCACAGATCTTGACGAAGAGGTGTTCAATGCGGTCAAAGAACTTGGCATAGATATCAGTCGCAACGAGCGTGGTTCAGATGCCGACGATCGTGAGCGCGAGCGTCGTCGAGAGAAGGCTTACTAATGATTAATCGCAGCGTTTCAGAAGGGTTGGCATAGTCATGTCAGATGTGGTCATCGAAGATAACAAGCGCAAGCTAGACATCAACAGTTTTCAACAACTACGCATCGGTCTTGCTAATGCCGACGATATTCGCAATTGGTCGCGCGGCGAAGTCAAAAAGCCAGAGACCATCAACTATCGAACATTGCGTCCCGAGCGAGATGGTTTGTTCTGCGAAAAGATCTTCGGACCAACTCGTGACTGGGAGTGCTACTGCGGCAAATACAAGCGCGTTCGTTTCAAGGGCATCATTTGTGAAAAGTGCGGCGTTGAAGTAACCCGCTCGAAGGTTCGTCGCGAGCGCATGGGCCACATCGAGCTCGCCGCGCCTGTTGTGCATATTTGGTATCTGCGAGGCACACGCAGTTGGTTGGCATATTTGCTCGGCGGTCTAGAGTCGCGCGAGGAAATCAAGGCCAAGCAACTAGAAAAAGTCATTTATTTCGCAGCCTGGTTGGTCAGCGCCGTTGACGAAGACCGACGCCATGTCGAGTTGCCAGACCTCGAGCGCGAATATCACGAAGATCGCGAAGAGATGCTCAAGCAACGCGAAAAAGAAATCAAGTTGCGTCAAAAAGATGCCGAGGCAGAACTAAAGCAGCTCGAAAAAGATGGCGCCAAAGAAAGCGACATTCGGGCTCGTCAAAAACTGATTGACAAAGACATTCAGATGATCGGAGATCGTCACACCAAAGATCTCGACCGTCTCGATCGCGCCTTCGAAACTTTCCAAAAACTACATCCACGAATGATCATCGATGATGAAGAACTCTGGCGAGAAATCAAAGATCGCTACGAGGACTACTTCACTGGTGGCACAGGTGCCGAGGCAATCAAAGTTTTGATCGACACGATTGACTTCGACGCAGAAGAGCAAATTTTGCGCGATGCAATCATGGTTGGTTTGAACGGCAAACCACTTTCGACACAACGCAAGCAAAAAGCCATCAAACGCTTGAAGATCGTCGCATCTTTCAATCGCAAAGACAGCGATGGTCGATTGGTCAACAACCCGAAAGCGATGATTCTTGACGTCATTCCAGTTATTCCGCCAGAGTTGCGCCCGATGGTGCAACTTGACGGTGGTCGTTTTGCAACTTCAGACCTGAACGACCTCTATCGCCGGGTTATCAACCGCAACAATCGCTTGAGCCGTTTGCTCGAGCTTGGCGCACCAGAAATCATCGTGAACAACGAAAAGCGCATGCTGCAAGAAGCAGCCGATGCGTTGTTCGACAATGGTCGTCGTGGTCGACCTGTGAGTGGTCCGGGCAATCGTCCCCTCAAGTCGTTGTCAGACGGCCTGAAGGGCAAGCAGGGTCGCTTCCGTCAAAACTTGCTCGGCAAGCGTGTTGATTATTCGGGTCGCTCTGTAATCGTGGCCGGACCAACCTTGCGACTGCAGCAGTGCGGTTTGCCAAAGTTGATGGCTCTCGAATTGTTCAAACCTTTCGTGATGAAGCGGCTTGCCGACCAGCAACTTGCTCAAAACATCAAGTCGGCCAAGCGAATGGTCGAGCGTCGTCGCCCGCAAGTCTGGGACGTGCTCGAAGAAGTGATCAAAGAACACCCAGTTTTGTTGAATCGCGCCCCGACCTTGCACCGCTTGGGCATTCAAGCCTTCGAGCCAGTGCTTGTCGAAGGAAAGGCAATTCACCTGCATCCGCTTGTCTGCACGGCGTTCAACGCAGACTTCGACGGCGACCAGATGGCAGTTCATTTGCCATTGTCAGTCGAGGCCCAAGCAGAGGCTCGAGTGTTGATGCTTTCGGCCAACAACATTTTGTCGCCGGCATCGGGTCGACCAATCGTGACACCCCAGCAAGACCTTGTTATCGGTGGTTTCTATTTGACCCGCGACGAAGATGGCCTGCTCGGTGAAGGTCGTGTTTTCAAGTCGATGTGGGAAATCACGCGCGCCCTTGATGAGGGCAGCCTGAAACTGCACGCAAAAATCAAGATGCTCGAGACAGATCGAGACGGCAATACAACCAAATTTGAGACGACGGCAGGTCGCATGTTGTTCGAAGAGGTTTTGCCGCGAGATTTCTCAGAGCGTTTCGGTCACATCACTGCGCCGATCAAGAAAAAAGAATTTGGCGTGATCGTAGAGCGACTTAGCGACAACTATCCGAAGGCGGTAATTGGCTCTTCTTTGGATGCAATCAAGAATCTTTGTTATCGCTATGCATCACAATCGGGTCTGACCGTTTCGGTAGACGACGTGAAGACCCCGGTCGCCAAGCGCGGCATTTTGGACGGCTATGAAAAGCAGGCAGAAAAAGTCGAGACACAATTTCGCCGAGGCATCATCACCGACGGTGAGCGTCGCAGCCAAGAGGTGCGAATTTGGACCGCAGCCACGACTGATGTGCAACAAGCGATGGAAAAAGAGTTCAAAGAACTGCGATTCAACCCAGTCGACATGATGATCAGTTCTGGTGCGCGTGGAAACATGACCCAGATGCGTCAAATTGCAGGTATGCGTGGACTCGTTGCCAACCCTCGTGGTGACATGATTCCGCGTCCGATCAAGAGCAACTTCCGTGAAGGTCTGCAAACACTTGAATACTTCATCGCGACTCCTGGTGCGCGCAAGGGTCTAGTTGACACTGCGTTGCGCACTGCCGACTCGGGTTATTTGACCCGTCGTTTGCATGACGTAGCCCAAGAGTTGATCGTGCGCGAAGACGACTGTGGCACCACTCTTGGTGTCTGGGTAGAAAACGTGGGGGCAGATACGGCCAACACGCGTGCATATCTCGAGACCAAACTGTTTGGTCGCGCCTTGTTGAATGACGTTGAATTGTCTGACGGCTCGGTCATGTCGCGCAACACGATCATCGGTGACGAAGAGATGGCAACGTTGCGCAACGATGAGAAGGTCACGCGCGTTCGAGTGCGCTCGGTTCTCACTTGTGATGCCGAGGTAGGCGTGTGTGCCAAGTGCTACGGCCGTTCGTTGGCGACAGGAAAAGACATCGAGTTGGGTGAGGCAGTGGGTGTTATTGCAGCACAGTCAATCGGTGAGCCTGGCACTCAGCTGACAATGCGCACCTTCCACACTGGTGGTGTAGCAGGAAAAGACCTCGCGGGTGGTTTGCCACGGGTGGTCGAACTCTTTGAGGCACGCAACCCGAAGGGTTCTGCACGACTTGCGCCAGTTAGCGGAGTTGTGCGAATTCTCGAGGACGAAGGCAAAGGCATTCCGATTAAGTTCGTCGACGATCAAGGCCAAGAAATCGAAATTGTCTTGCCAACGGGTAGTCGACCATTGATCAAAGACGGCCAAAACCTTGAGGCGGGAGACCGCATCACCGACGGCCCGCTAGACCCGAAAGAATTGATGCAGATCAAGGGCATTCGTGAGACCCAGCAATATCTCGTCGAAGAAGTGCAAAGGGTTTATCGCGATCAAGGTGTTGCGATTCACGACAAGCACATCGAACTTATTGTTCGTCAAATGACTCGTCGCGTCAGCGTTCAAGAACCTGGTGACACCCACTTCTTGCCCGGACATCGCGCCGACTCGAAAGAGTTTCGTGATGTGAACCGTGCAGTTGTCGAACAAGGTAAAAAACCAGCCGAGGGTCGCCCAGAGTTGATGGGCATCACCAAGGCTTCGTTGGCCACCGAGTCATGGTTGTCGGCGGCCTCGTTCCAAGAGACAACTCGCGTACTCACCGAGGCGGCCATCGATGGCAAGTCAGATCATTTGGTTGGGCTGAAAGAAAACATCATCATCGGCAAGTTGATTCCGGCCGGCACCGGCATGGATCGCTACAACTTGTTTGATGTCAGCGCGCCAGATTATGTGCCGATGCCTTATTACTCGAGCGACGACGAAGCCGACCCAGCTGCTTATTTGGCTGGATTGCAGGGCAACTATGTCGCCGACGATGAGCCGGCCGACCAAGCCGAGTCCGACGAGGCGTCTGAAACTGCACAAGCCACGCAGATGGTGTCTGAATCAGACACAGTTTCTGAGGGCGAAACAGATTCTGACGTCGCCCAATAACAGCAGCTTCTAGTCAATCGGCCCGGTGGGCAAGGTTGCCGAGAAGAGGGCTTGAACCGTAGTATTCACTGTCCCGTTTTGGGGTGGTTTTGCTAGTCGGTTTAGAAATCAAATTTAAGAAAAGGTAGTTTGCGTGCCCACAATTCAACAGTTGATTCGACAGGGTCGAAGCTCGAAGTCTTCGAAGACCAAGACTCCTGCGCTCAAAGGTTCGCCACAGCGTCGTGGTGTGTGCACACGTGTTTTCACGACGACCCCCAAGAAACCGAACTCGGCATTGCGCAAGGTTGCGCGAGTGCGTTTGACGAGTGGGGTTGAAATTACGGCCTACATTCCGGGCGAGGGACATAATTTGCAAGAGCACTCGATCGTGCTCGTGCGTGGCGGTCGCGTGCGCGACCTGCCGGGTGTTCGTTACAAAATTATTCGTGGTGCACTTGATGCAGCCGGCGTCAAAGATCGCAAACAATCTCGCAGCAGCTACGGCGCCAAGAAAAAGTAGAGGATTAGTCCATGCCACGTAAAGGTCCAGTAGCTCGTCGCGAATTCGCAGCAGATCCGGTTTATCGCTCGGCGTTAGTCACACAGATCGTCAACAAAGTCATGTTGCACGGCAAGAAGAGCATCGCCGAATCGATCGTCTATGACGCGATGAAAGTAATGGAAACCAAAATGGGTGCTGAACCTCTAACCGCGGTCAAGCGCGCAATCGACAACGTCAAGCCCCCACTAGAGGTGCGCAGTCGTCGAGTTGGTGGCGCGACTTATCAAGTGCCCGTTGAAGTTAGGCCACGTCGAGCCACCACACTTGCGATTCGTTGGATCGTTGAAAATGCTCGCGCACGCCGCGAGAAGACAATGGCCGAGTGTTTGGCCAGCGAATTGATGGATGCTTCAAATGGTCTGGGTGCATCAATGAAAAAACGCGAAGACATGCAAAAGATGGCCGAGTCGAACAAAGCGTTCGCTCACTACCGCTGGTAATCGGCAGAAAACCACGTTAGGTACACCCCCATGCCATCACGCGAGTATCCACTTGAAAAATATCGGAACATCGGCATCATGGCCCACATTGACGCCGGCAAGACGACGACAACCGAACGCGTTCTTTATTACACCGGAAAGACCTACAAGATCGGCGAGGTTCACGAGGGTGCGGCCGTCATGGACTTCATGGTCCAAGAGCAAGAGCGTGGCATCACCATCACTTCGGCAGCCACAACCGCGGTTTGGCGCGGGCATCGAATCAATATCATCGACACACCAGGTCACGTCGACTTCACAATCGAAGTAGAGCGTTCGCTGCGTGTACTTGACGGTGCAGTTGCGGTTTTCGACTCGGTTGCCGGCGTAGAGCCTCAGACCGAGACTGTTTGGCGCCAGGCCAACAAGTACAGGGTGCCTCGCATGTGCTTCATCAACAAGATGGACCGCACTGGCGCGAATTTCTATCGAACTCTCGACATGATCAAGGATCGCCTGCAAACGGTGCCTGCAGTTCTGCAACTGCCCTTCGGCGCCGAAGCAAACTTCAAAGGTCTGATCGACATCGTGAAAATGAAGTCGATCGTTTGGGATGGCGACGAAAAAGACTCGCCCTACCACGAAGAAGAGATTCCGGCTGACTATCTCGACAAAGCCAAAAAATATCGAGCCGAGTTGCTCGATTTGGTTGCATCGGAAGACGAGCAATTGATGGAGAAATACCTGGCCACCGATGACTTGAGCGAAGAAGATCTTCGCAGTGGCATTCGCAAGGGAACTTTGGCATTCAGTTTCGTTCCGATTCTTTGCGGCTCGGCCTTCAAAAACAAGGGCGTGCAACAAATGCTGGATGCGGTCGTGGACTATATGCCGTGTCCGCTCGACATTCCGCCGGCAAATGGCACGAGCGTCAACGGTGACGAAACTCTAACCCGCGAAGCCGACGAGAAAGCACCGTTTTCGGCTTTGGCCTTCAAGATCGTTTCTGATCCGTTTGGTCGCCTGACATATTTCAGGGTTTATTCGGGCACGATCACAAAAGGTGACGAGGTCTACAACTCGGTAAAAGAAAAGCGCGAACGTGTCGGTCGCCTGTTGTTGATGCACGCGAACCAACGCGAAGACATTGAGTTTGCAATGGCTGGCGACATCGTCGCCGGTTTGGGTTTCAAAGATGTAACTACAGGCGACACACTTTGTGATCGAAGCAACGCAATTGTGCTTGAACGAATGGTCTTCCCAGAGCCGGTGATTCACGTCGCAATCGAACCAAAGACAAAAAACGACCAAGACAAACTTGGCAAGGCGCTCAAGTCGTTGTCAGACGAAGACCCGACATTCAGAGTTCGCACAGACGAAGAGACCGGTCAAACCGTGATCTCGGGCATGGGTGAATTGCACCTTGAAATTCTCGTCGACCGAATGCAACGTGAGTTTGCCGTTGACGCGACAGTTGGCAAGCCACAGGTTGCTTATCGCGAGACGGTGACCAAAAAAATCGAAAACATCGAATACCGACACATCAAACAAACTGGTGGTTCAGGTCAGTTCGCAGTTGTCAAAGTAACCATCGAGCCAAGTGGTCCAGGTGGCGGATATCAGTTTGAAGACGAAATTACCGGCGGTCGCATTCCGCGCGAATATATTCAGCCGGTGAACCAAGGCATTCAGTCGGCGCTCGATTCGGGCGTGTTGGCCGGCTATCCGACGGTAGACGTTAAGGTTTCATTGGTCGACGGTCAATATCACGACGTGGACTCGAGCGAAATGGCCTTCAAGATTGCCGGACAGATGGTGTTTCGCAAGGCTGCTCAGTTGGCTCGACCGATCTTGCTCGAGCCGATTATGGCAGTCGAAGTCGTGACCCCAGAAGACTATATGGGTGACGTAATTGGCGACCTTTCGAGCCGTCGAGGCCGAATTGAGGGCATGGAAGCCAATGGAAATGCCCAAATCGTGCGTTCGCAGGTTCCGCTTTCTGAAATGTTCGGATACAGTACAGACCTGCGTTCTCGCACTCAAGGGCGTGCGACTTACACGATGCAGTTTCACTCGTATCAGCAGGTGCCCGAAGCAATATCAACCGAAATCATCAAGCGCGTGCGTGGCGAGTAGCCAGGTTCGCCAAAGTTTTAATAGAAACAGATAACAGGAGACAAGAACAATGAGCAAAGCGAAATTCGAGCGCAACAAGCCACACGTCAACATTGGCACCATGGGTCACATCGACCACGGCAAGACGACTTTGACAGCAGCTATTTCGAAGACGCTGGCCAGCAAGGGTCTTGCTGACTACACGCCATTCGATCAAATCGACAAGGCTCCTGAAGAAAAAGCTCGAGGCATCACGATTTCGATCGCGCACATCGAGTACAACACCGAAAAGCGTCACTATGCGCACGTCGACATGCCAGGTCATGCCGACTACATCAAGAACATGATCACTGGTGCTGCTCAAGTTGACGGTGCAATTTTGGTCGTGGCCGCGACTGATGGTCCGATGCCTCAAACTCGCGAGCACGTGCTTCTCGCCAAGCAGGTTGGTGTGCCATACATCGTGGTTGCCCTCAATAAGTCAGACATGGTCGATGACGAAGAAATGTTGACCCTTGTCGAAGACGAAGTTCGAGAGTTGCTCACGTCATACGAATTCGATGGCAAAAACTGCCCAGTTGTTCGAGTATCGGCTCTCAAGGCCCTCGAAGGTGACGCAGCATGGCAAGAAAAAATCATGGAACTGATGGCGGCATGCGATGCATCGATTCCAGAGCCGAAACGAGAACTTGACAAGCCATTCTTGATGCCGATCGAAGACGTGTTCACGATCACCGGTCGTGGCACCGTTGTCACCGGCAAAGTCGAGCAGGGCAAAGTTCACACAGGTGACGAAATCGAAATCGTTGGTCTGCGCGACACGCAAAAGACCGTCTGCACGGGTGTAGAAATGTTCCGCAAGTTGCTCGACGAAGGTCAAGCAGGCGACAACATCGGTGCACTCTTGCGTGGCACCAAAAAAGAAGAAGTCGAGCGCGGTCAGGTGCTTTGCGCCCCGGGTTCGATTACTCCGCACACAAACTTCGAAGGTCAGGTCTATGTTTTGAAGAAGGAAGAAGGCGGACGCCACAAGCCTTTCTTCAACAACTATCGTCCACAGTTCTTCTTTAGAACAACCGACGTGACAGGCACCGTCGAATTGCCGAAGGGCACCGAAATGGTCATGCCCGGTGACAACGTGACGATGACAGTCGAACTTGGCAAGGCGATTGCGATGGACGAAGGTCTTCGCTTCGCTATTCGTGAAGGTGGCCGCACAGTTGGCGCCGGACGAGTAACAAAGATCATCAAATAGTTTTCAAGATTTGGTAGACGCTGATGGCTCAAAGCATTCGAATTCGGCTAAAGGCGTTTGATCACCAAAATATTGACGATTCCGCCAAGAAGATTGTCGAAACCGTCACTCGAACGAGTGCGACCGTGAGGGGGCCAATCCCTTTGCCGACCGACAAACATCGTTTCACCGTCATTCGTGGCCCACACGTCGACAAAGATTCTCAAGAGCATTTTGAGATGAGAATTCACAAGCGTCTGATCGACATTGTCGACCCAAACGCCAAGACGATCGACAGCTTGCAGCGCCTCGAATTGCCTGCTGGCGTCGACATTGAAATCAAGATTCAAACCGCTTAAAACCGAGTTAGTTCCGTCACAACTACGGCAAAGCTATTTGTCGGGTGGTAAAACTGATCCATGAGCGATTTTGAACAAACTCCGTCGACCTTGCCGCCACCGCAAGTGCCAGTGAATTCAGATTTTTCGTCTCATAATTTCCAAAATGACAAGCCAATTCGATCACGCAGGTTTGGTGTCGTCGTTTTGGCAACCGTGTTTGGTTTTGTCGGTGGAATTGTCGGCGCTTATGTTGCCCAAGACTCAGATCTCAATAACTCAAGCAGTGGTGAGTCGATTACGCAAGTCACCTCGGCACCAGTTGTTGTCTCAGAAAATGGTGATCAAGTCAGCCCAACATTGATCGCTCAAGTAGCAGAGCGGCTGGCCAACAGTGTTGTAACTATTTCGACGACCATCGCAGATGATGCAGGTGGAGGTCGAGGCGTTGGAACCGGTGTGGTTTTGACATCTGACGGCGAGATATTGACCAATGCCCATGTGGTGGAAGATGCCAGTGAAGTAGTTGTTCGCTTTGCCGGTGAGACCGAGCCCCGAGTTGCCGAGATTTTGGCAAGTGACTCTGGAAACGATTTGGCACTGATCAAAGTTGATGTGACTGGCCTTGTGGCTGCGACCTTTGCAAAGCCCGGCAGCGTTCAGATCGGCGATACGGTCGTGGCGATTGGTTACGCGTTGGCCCTTGACGGGGGACCAACTGTCACCTCGGGAATCGTCTCGGCGCTGAAGAGAACAATTGAAACTGACTCGGGTGCACTGAATAGTTTGATTCAAACAGATGCAGCAATCTCATCTGGCAATTCGGGTGGACCATTGGTAAACCTCAAAGGTGAGGTGGTAGGTATCAACACCGCCGTGGCGCGCGGAGATTCAGAGTCGGCGGCAAACAACATTGGTTTTTCAATCTCGGTCGACGAGGTCTTGATAGTCATTGAACAGTTGCGCCAGCAGGCAAACGGGGTTGATCGCAAAGAGGGCTTTCTAGGTGTTGGTTTGGCTGCTCGTGAAGACGGAGGTCAGGGCGCAATCATCACCAATGTGCAGCCTGGTTCGCCAGCAGACAAGGCGGGCATTTTGGTTGATGATGTGGTGCTGGCCGTAGACGGCGAGCCGATCGACGGCCAGGCGGGACTTGTGGCCGCGATTCGCGATGCCGAGCCGGGACAAACCGTTGAAATTGATATTTTCCGCGATGGTACGCGCCTTACATTTGAGGCGACTTTGATCGCCAGGTCTTCATAAGTCGTAATAATTCGAAAAGCCAAAAATAGGTGGAAATCGCCGATTTTCTTGGGGTTTTTGGTTTGGGGTCGGGATTTTAGGGGGATAGAGTAAAAACCTCGTTCAAGACCATGCGGTGCATGGTTTAAAACGAGAAGATCAATTCAAAAAATTGATGTCTGTGTGCGCCTGCGAGTCTCGCAGGTACCTCACAGCGAAAACTAAAGAGTGCTCCGTGCGGCCAAGGCCTGCGGAGCATTTGTGCGAATAAACGAATTTAAATATCAGCTCTAAGAAAAGGTTTTGGCCTTATGGCACAAAAAGCGATCGTCGGCGAAAAGGTCGGCATGACTCAAGTGTGGGGTGACGATCAACGTGTCGTGCCCGTCACCGTGTTGCGTGTCGAACCAGCCCGAATTGTGCAGGTCAAGACCGGTTTGACTGACGGCTATACGGCGTTGCAGGTGACTTTCGGACAACGCGATGCAAAGAAGTTGAACAAAGCCGAGGCAGGTCACTTTGCCCCGAAAAGTGGCGTGCGAAATGTTGCGGCGGGCCGCCGACTAGTCGAGCTGCGCCTTGACTCGGTTGAGGGTTTTGAAATTGGCCAAGAAATAAAGGTCGACACATTGAGCGTGGGTGAGCGAGTCGACGTCATTGCGGTAAGTCGTGGCAAAGGTTTTGCCGGCACCATGAAGCGTCATAATTTCAACGGACAGGGCGCGAGTCACGGTAACCACAAGCACCATCGCGCCCCAGGTTCGATTGGTTCATGTTCGTTTCCTGGTCGTGTGTTCAAAGGTTTGCGCATGTCAGGTCAGACTGGTCGCCAGCAAGCCACGACGCTCAATCTTGAAGTAGTGCAAGCCGATCTTGAACGCAACTTGTTGCTCGTAAAAGGCTCGGTGCCAGGCCCGAACGGTGGTGTTGTGATCATTCGCAACGCTGTCAAGGGTGGAACAAAGGGTTAACCATGGCAAAGATCGAAATGAAAAACCCCGCCGGAAAAAAATCTGCCTCCGTCGAGTTAGCCGATTCGGTTTTTGGTATCACGCCAAACATTCCGGTTATGCATCAAGTTGTTGTAGCCCAATTGGCGCATCGTCGCTCGGGAACCCAAAGCACAAAGAATCGCGCTCAAGTCAGCGGTGGCGGAAAGAAACCGTTCAAGCAAAAGGGGACGGGAAACGCCCGTCAAGGTTCGATTCGTGCGCCACACTTCAGCGGTGGTGCCGTCGCGCTTGGGCCAACACCCCGCAAATATTCGCAGCGCACACCCAAGAAAATGGTTCAACTTGCGATGCATTCAGCGCTTTCAGATCGTCTGAGTGAAAACAAAGTTGTCGTCGTGGATGAGTGGTCGTTTTCAGAGCCCAAGACCAAATCGGCGAGCACCGCATTGAAGAGCCTGGGTGTCAGTGAGCGCGTGTTGATCGTGCTTGAGCGCAAAGATGAGAGCGCATGGAAGAGTTTTCGCAATCTCAAAGACGTGCAAGTGATCAGCACCGGCGAACTTAATGCCTATGACATTTTGTGCAATGACTGGATCGTTTTCACAAAGGCCAGCCTTCCGTCTGTAGAGGTGGCAAAGTGAAAGACCCACGCGACATCATTTTGCGCCCGGTTGTGAGCGAGAAGAGCTATTCGTTGATCGACAAAGGCACTTACACGTTTGAAGTCCACCCTTTGGCAACAAAGCCCGAAATTCGTGACGCCGTTCAGGCCATCTGGGGTGTCAAAGTGCGTCGCGTCAACACGATCAATCGTTTGGGCAAGCGTCGAATCACCCGCGGCACAAACCGAATCGGTGTGCGTGACGGCTCAAAGCACGCGATGGTCACATTGGAAGCGGGAAATCAAATTCCGCTGTTTGAGAACTAAAAAGGACGACCCAGATGCCGATTCGCAAACGCCGCCCGACTAGCCCAGGTCGTCGCTTTCAAACAGTTTCAGATTTCAGTGAGATCACCAAGTCGACGCCGGAAAAGTCTTTGTTGACTTCGAAGCCGTCTCGTGGAGGTCGCAACTCTGCTGGTCGCATAACTTCGCGACACCAAGGTGGCGGACACAAACAGCAATATCGCATCGTCGATTTCAAACGCGGCAAGGACGATTGCGTGGCAAAAGTCGCCGCTATCGAATATGACCCGAATCGCACGTGTCGAATCGCGCTCTTGCATTATGCAGACGGCACCAAGTCATACATCTTGGCACCAAAGGGTCTAGAGGTTGGCGCGAAAGTCGAAAGTGGTTCTAAAGCAGACATTCTCGTAGGCAATGCATTGCCACTTCGTTACATGCCTGTTGGCACCACCGTTCACAACATCGAAATGCGCCCGGGCCAAGGTGGCAAAATCGCGCGTTCAGCTGGCATGGCGGTGCAACTTGTGGCCAAAGAGGGTCAATATGCAACTTTGCGCATGCCGTCGAGCGAAATGCGACGAGTGCCTATTGATTGTCGTGCGACCGTTGGCGAAATCGGCAACGCCGAACATGAGCAGATCAAGATCGGTAAAGCCGGTCGAAATCGTTGGAAGGGTGTTCGCCCACAGTCTCGTGGTGTTGTGATGAACCCAGTCGACCACCCACTCGGTGGTGGCGAAGGCAAAACTTCTGGTGGTCGTCCACCTGTTTCACCTTGGGGCAAACCAGAGCGTCGCACCCGCGACAAGAACAAAGCATCGCAACAAATGATTGTTCGACGTCGCCGATCAGGAAAGTCAAGAGGTTAATCAAATGGCACGCAGTCTTAAAAAAGGTCCGTTTGTCGACGAGCACCTGCTCAAAAAAGTCGATGAGATGAACGCAAGTGGTGAACGTAAAGTGATCAAGACTTGGTCGCGTCGCAGCACGATCATTCCCGACATGCTGGGCCACACCTTTGCAGTGCACGACGGTCGCAAACATGTGCCGGTTTACGTGACTGAATCAATGGTCGGTCACAAACTCGGTGAGTTTTCTCCGACTCGCACTTTCAAGTTTCACCAAAGCCAAGAGAAAGCAGCCGCCGCCGCAGCAGCCGCTGCAGCCCCGGCAGGTAATTCATGACCGGCCCGAAATTAAACGAAGCAACCCGGGTCGCCGGAGTTTCAAGTGGCTATCGTGCCTCGGCTCGATTCGCCCGACTTTCGGCTTCGAAAGTTCGTGTCGTTCTGAATTTGGTTCGCGGCATGGATGTTAAGTCGGCAGACAATCTTTTGCGTATCACCGATCGAGATTCTGCACACATCGTGCGAAAATTGCTTGCATCAGCGGTTGCCAACGCGACAAACAATTTTTCTCAGAACCCAGACGAGCTATACATCAAGGCCTGTTATGCCGATGGAGGCCCGACGCTCAAGCGTTTTCGTCCGCGAGCCAAAGGTAGTTCGGCAGCGATTTTCAAGCGCACCAGTCATGTCACAATCGTCGTCGACAAGCTCAGCGATGCCGCGCTCGCAGTTCGTGAAACGCAAAGTGAGTCGCGAGGCGGGGCCCAAGCTGCTCAACGCAAGAGTCGAGTAGAGGCGAGTCGCGCACGTGCGCAAAAGGCGAAAGAAGCTTCAGCTGCAGACAAGGCTGAAAGCCAAGTCGAAACCAAAGACGAAAAAGTGACGGAGAAATAAATGGGCCAGAAGATCAATCCATACGGCTTTCGCCTTGGGGTCACCACTGACTGGAAGAGCAAGTGGTTCAGCACCAAAGAGTACAAGAGCTATCTCACCGAAGATTGGAAAATTCGTGACTATCTCAAGGTGCAACTCGCCGATGCAGCAGTGAGTCGAATTGAAATTGAGCGCACTCGTGACAAGCTTCGAATCGACGTGCACACCGCTCGACCGGGCATCGTGATCGGTCGAAAAGGACAAAAAGCCGAAGAGCTCCGCGCTGGGTTGACCACCTTGAC
The DNA here is from genome assembly GCA_964407365.1 of uncultured Ferrithrix sp. Classification (GTDB taxonomy): domain Bacteria; phylum Actinomycetota; class Acidimicrobiia; order Acidimicrobiales; family Ilumatobacteraceae; genus BACL27. Next base: position 7,854 of record CAYOVI010000017.1, on the reverse strand, counting down.
CGGAAACAACAAGGTTCAATTGAACATAACCGAGATTCGCGACGCCGAACTTGATGCCGCGTTGGTGGCCCAAGGCGTTGCCGATCAACTCGTCAATCGCATTGCGTTTCGTCGGGCGATGAAGCGCGCCGTGCAGAACGCACAAAAGCAGGGCGTTCAAGGTATTCGCGTGCAATGTTCGGGTCGTCTTGGCGGCGCAGAAATGTGCCGTCGCGAGTGGTATCGCGAGGGACGCGTGCCTTTGCACACTTTGCGCGCAAACATCGACTACGGCTTTCGTGAAGCGGCGACAACTGCAGGTCGAATCGGTGTGAAAGTTTGGCTATATAAAGGCGAGATTCTCCCTTACAAGAGCCAGACCGACGACCGAATTGCGCGAGAAGCGGCGATGGCTGCCGGTGAGACCTCGGGTCATTCTGATGCTGCCCGAAAGGTTGTTACTTCGGCTGGCCCTCGGGCAATCGACATCGACGAAGTCGCTGTTGCGCCATTGGTCAAAGAAGCAGACCCTGAGTTCGAGCGATTGTTGGACGAAGAAGAAGACATTCAGCGCCGAAGCCATGACTCTCACGAGACACCTCATTTCAAGCGGGAGGTGTAACCGAACATGTTGGAACCACGCAAAGTCAAACACCGCAAGCAACATCGCGGTCGCATGAACGGCATTTCAAAGGGCGCCAAAGAACTCGCGTTCGGTGAATATGGAATTCAAGCCCTAGAACCGGGTTGGATCACAGCCCGCCAGATTGAGGCGTCACGAATTGCGATGACACGCCACATCAAGCGCGGTGGAAAAGTTTGGATCAACGTGTTTCCGGACAAGTCGGTGACCAAGAAGCCAGCCGAAACCCGAATGGGCTCGGGCAAAGGAAACCCAGAGTTGTGGGTTGCAGTTGTCAAACCGGGTCGAGTGCTTTTCGAATTGTCGTATCCGACATCTGAAACTGCCCACCAGGCATTGAGCCGCGCGGCACAAAAACTGCCGATCAAGACCCGAATAATAAGTCGTAACGAGGCGATCTGAGATGGCACGAGAACTAACCGAACTTCGCGAAATGGATCTCGCAACCCTTGTTGAAGAGTTGCGCGCGACCAAACAAGAGGCTCTTAATTTGCGTTTCCGCAACGCCACGGGCCAGCTTGACGACACGGCGGCAATCACCAAGGCTCGACGTCAAATCGCACGTATCAGCATGCTGATTCGCGAACGAGAAATTCTTGCTGCAGAGTCTGCAGGGAAGTGAGCAAAACAATGGCTGAAGCAACCACCCAAACCACAGAGCGCAACCTTCGCAAATCGCGTGAGGGCATCGTCGTATCTAACAAAATGAACAAGACGATCGTGATCGCAATAGTCGAAAAGATTCGACACAAGAAATATGAAAAGTTCGTGACTCGAACCAAGAAGCTTTACGCCCACGACGAAGCCAATGATGCAAAAGTCGGCGACCGAGTGCGCGTCATGGAAACTCGTCCAATGTCAAAACTCAAGCGTTGGCGTGTAGTCGAAATTTTGGAGCGTGCAAAGTGATTCAGCAAGAAACCCGACTTCGTGTCGCTGACAACAGTGGCGCACGTGAAGTGCTCGTGATCAAGGTGCTCGGAGGCACCCGTCGACGCTATGCGTCGATCGGTGACATCTTCATTGGCACCGTCAAAGATGCGATTCCTGGTGCGGGTGTGAAGAAGGGCGAAGTCGTGCGTTGTGTAGTTGTACGCGTAGCCAAAGAAAAGCGTCGACCCGACGGCAGTTACATAAAGTTTGACGAAAATGCCGCCGTTTTGATCAAAGACGACATGACGCCTCGTGGTACCCGAATTTTTGGTCCAGTTGGCCGAGAGTTGCGCGACAAAAAGTTCATGCGAATCATCTCGCTTGCCCCGGAGGTGTTGTGAAATGAAATTCAAAAAAGGTGACAGCGTAATCGTGATCGCAGGCAAAGATCGTGGTGCAACGGGCACAATCTCGAGCGTTCTTCCGGCACAAAACATGGTGATCATCGACAAGGTCAACGTGGCAAAGCGACACACCGTGGCACGGGGCAAAAATACCAAGAGCGAAATCGTCGAAAAGGCGATGCCGATTCACGCGTCGAACGTGGCTATCAATCAAGGTGGTAAGCCTTCGAAGATCGGCTACAAGGTCGATAAAAAAGGCAACAAAGTGAGAATCGCCAAAAAGACCGGAGCAGAGATCTAATGGCAACAACAACCAAATACATGCCGCGCATGAAGGCGCACTACCTGAACACGGTACGTGCCGAGTTGATGAAGCAACTTGATCTCAAAAACCCGATGCAAGTGCCGACCATCGAAAAGATCGTGATCAACATGGGTGTTGGCCGGGCAACTCAGCAGGGGTCGTTGATCGACGGGGCAGTGGCCGACTTGACCGCAATCACCGGCCAAAAGCCTCTCGTTACAAAATCACGAATTGCTATTGCGTCGTTTAAGTTGCGAGAAAACCAAGCAATTGGTTGCAAGGTGACTATGCGTGGCGACCGCATGTGGGAGTTTTTTGATCGCTTGCTGTCAATTGCGATTCCTCGAATTCGCGACTTTAGAGGCCTCTCTGGCAAGTCTTGGGACGGCAACGGCAACTACACATTTGGCTTGACCGAACAGCTCGCATTCATGGAAGTTCGAATTGAGCAAGTCGACGTGCCACGAGGCATGGATATAACGATCGTTACAAGTGCAAAAAGCGATCTTGCTGGCAAGGCGCTGCTTGATGCGTTCGGTTTTCCGTTCCGCAAGGGCGAAGTGCCGGCTTCGGTAACAAAAGCCAAACGACTGAAGAAAAAATAATTTACGGGACCAATACAGGACTAATCAGGACAACAAAATATGGCAAAAAAATCACTCAGGATCAAAGCAGAGGCAAAACCAAAGTTCAAGGTGCGCGGTTATACCCGCTGCCAGCGTTGTGGCCGCACTCGTTCGGTCTATAAAAAATTTGGATTGTGTCGTCTGTGCTTCCGCGAGCTTGCTCACGCGGGAGAGATTCCTGGCATCACGAAGGCAAGTTGGTAACCCCATATGATGACTGACCCAATTGCCGACATGCTTACTCGCATTCGCAACGGCAACGTTGCGATGCGCGCCGAAGTTTTGATGCCAGCGTCGAAACAAAAGTCCGCTCTCGCAGAAGTGCTCAAGCGCGAAGGTTTCATCGCCGACTATGCCGTTGTGCAAGACCCGCACGGTTCGGGCAAGGCCTTGAAGATAACTATGAAATATGGCGCAGATCGTCAGCGCACGATCTCGGGCATCAAGCGCATTTCAACCCCGGGTTTGCGTGTCTATCGAGCCGCAACCGAGGTGCCACGAGTGCTCGGTGGTTTGGGCGTCGCAGTTTTGTCAACAAGTCATGGACTCATGACCGACCGCGAGGCGCGCAAGCGCAACGTCGGTGGCGAAGTCATGTGTTTTGTGTGGTAACTCGAGAATTGAACGGAGAAGCAAAATGTCACGCATAGGAAAGTCAGCACTCGCGGTGCCTAACGGGGTCGAAATTACGATCTCGGGTGCGGCAGTGACGATCAAGGGACCAAAGGGCACCTTGAAGCGCGAACTGCCTGCTGGTGTTTCTGCACGACGCGAAGAAAACAATTTGTTCGTCGAGCGTGCAAACGACGAGCGCGATGCTCGCTCACGCCACGGAATGGCGCGAACAATTTTGTCGAACATGATCGTGGGCGTGACCCAGGGGTACACCAAGGCTCTTGACATTCAAGGTGTTGGTTATCGTGCCGAATCTCAGGGACCAAACAAGTTGAAACTGGCGCTCGGCTTTTCACACCCGATTATCTACACGGCCCCAGAAGGCGTGACGTTCGAAGTCACCGCGCAAACCCAAGTTGTGATCAAAGGCAACGACAAAGAAACCGTGGGCCAAGTTGCCGCAAACATTCGCAACATGAGAAAACCCGAACCCTACAAGGGCAAGGGTGTTCGTTACTTGAACGAGCGTGTCCGTCGCAAGGCTGGCAAGACCGGCAAGAAGTAAAACAGGAGACCGATATAAACATGGCTAACACAGCAGAAAAAAGACACTCGGGGCGCTTGCGCCGTCAGCGTCGCGTGCGCAAGAAGATTCATGGCACTGCTGAGCGTCCTCGCTTGGCTGTGTTTCGCAGCAACAAACATCTTTCGGCACAGTTGATCGATGATGATGCAGGTCGCACGATTGCCTCGGCGTCTTCGCAAGAGGCAGAATTTCGCAAGTCTGGAACGGGTGCAACCGTCGATGCCGCCAAAAAAGTCGGTAAAGCCGTCGCGCAGCGAGCCAAACAAGCCGGTGTAACAAAAGTTGTCTATGACCGAGGTGGATTTTTGTATCACGGTCGTATCGCAGCCGCAGCACAAGCTGCTCGAGAAGAAGGTCTGGAGTTTTAAATGACTGACATAAATCAAGTTGCCGGCATGCCGGGAGTCGAAGAGACCGGTCGACGTGACCGTCGCGATCGTCGCGAGCCACGCGAGAAGCGCGAGCCGCGCCCACCAGCCAAGGTCGGCGAAATAGGTGATTCGCGAGTCGTGCACATCAACCGTGTGGCAAAAGTTGTCAAGGGTGGTCGACGTTTTTCTTTCACGGCGCTAGTCGTCGTTGGAGACCGCAATGGTCGAGTCGGCTTGGGTTATGGCAAGGCGAAAGAAGTGCCGTTGGCGATTCAAAAGGGAACCGAAGAAGCCAAGCGAAATATCTTTCATGTGGCGCTTGCTGGTGCGACGATCACTCATTCGACAATCGGTGTCAATGGTGCTGGTCGCGTGATGCTCAAGCCTGCGGCTCCCGGTACCGGCGTTATCGCCGGTGGTGCTGCGCGAATCATCCTCGAAGAAGCCGGCATCAAAGACGTGTTGGCAAAGGTTTTGGGTTCGCCAAACGCGATCAACGTGGCGCGTGCCACGATCAATGGCTTGAAGGGCCTACAAAGACCAGATGAAGTCGCAAAGCGTCGCGGTTTGCCAGCCGAAGAATTCGTGCCCAAGGGTATGTTGCGCGCCTATAGCGATCGAAAGAAAACAATTTCTAGTCTCGGGGCCAAATAGACATGACTGCTGCAAAGAAAACCGCCAAACCCGCCAAGAAGGTTGCCACAAGCAAAGCCACAGCAACCAAGGCAACTCGCAAGGCACACTCTGGTCCTACGGTTGTTGTCAAACAGGTGCGCTCACAAATCGGCATCATGCCAAAGACAAAAGCAACGCTTCGCGCGCTTGGCTTGCGCAAGATCGGTGATGTGAACACGTTGCCCGATCGTCCGGAGATTCGTGGCATGATCGCGCGCGTGCCTCACCTCGTTGAAGTAAGCAAAAAAGGAGCATAGACATGCGCGTCGATGAAGTCGGACCTCGTCATGGGGCCAGAAAAAAACCGAAGCGAGTTGGTCGTGGTATCGGCGGCAAAGGTGGCAAAACCGCAGGTCGCGGAACAAAAGGTCAATATGCCCGAAACACGGTGAGGCGCGGTTTTGAAGGTGGCCAAATGCCACTCAAACAACGAGTGCCCAAACTTAAGGGCTTCAACAACCCGTTTCGTGTCGATTATTACGCGGTCAATTTGGATGCAATCGATTCTCTCGGTGCAAGCGAAGTCGACCCTGCAAAACTCGTTGCTGGTGGCGTAGCCCACAAGGGTCAGATGATAAAAATTTTGGGCCGCGGAAAGATCACCCGTGCGGTGAAAGTTTCGGCTCACGCAGTTTCAAAATCTGCCCAAGATGCAATTGTCGCTGCTGGTGGCTCAGTTGTGATTTTGCCACCTTCATACAAGGGTGTGCGTCCGCCGGCCAAAGGCAGCCAGTTCACCAACCGCTAGTACAGTTCGCATCGGTGCGCATTTAGAAAAAATAACGGGGTATCAAAGTGGCAAAAATCGGCAACATAGTCAGGGTCACTGAACTTCGCAACAAAATTTTGTTCACTCTAGCGATGTTGCTTATCTATCGATTGGGTGTTTCTTTGCGGGTGCCAGGTGTCGATGCTCAAGCAGTCAGTCAGTTGCGAGAGGCCTCAAAGTCGCAAGGTGCGCTGGGTTTCTTGAACTTGTTCTCTGGCGGTGCGTTCGGCAGTTTTTCGATTTTTGCACTTGGCATAATGCCCTACATAACTTCGAGCATCATTATGCAGGTTTTGACCGTGGTGATACCCAAACTTGAGCAGTGGCAGCAAGAGGGCGCAACCGGCCAACGCAAAATCACTCAATGGACTCGCTATGTCGCCATCGGCATTGCAACTTTGCAAGGTGCGGGCCTGACATTCATATTCGGTCAAGGTCGTGGTTCGGCGTTTTTTGGTGCCAGCACCCAAGCACCAGACGTGGTGTTGCTTGATCCATTCATGCCAAGGGCGCTGTTAGTCATTCCGTCATTGGTGGCGGGAACGGCCCTTTTGATGTGGATAGGAGAACTCATCAGCCAACGCGGCATCGGTAACGGCATGTCGATGGTCATTTTTGCATCGGTGGTTAGCGACTTGCCGTATAGCTATTACTCGTTGCTGCAGTCTCGCAAAACTTTGGTGTTTATTATCTTGATCGCGCTCACAATTGCGATCATTCTCGCGGTTGTGCGCGTCGAGTTGGGCCAACGACGACTGCCTGTGCAATTTGCCAAGCGCGTAGTTGGTCGCAAAATGTTTGGTGGACAAAATACCTACATTCCGCTAAAGGTCAACCAATCAGGCGTGGTGCCGATCATTTTTGCAAGCTCGGTTTTGTTATTGCCAGTTTTGATGTCGAACATGTTGGGCAGTGGTGAAGGTTGGCGCGGTGCGATAGCGCGTTTCGTTGATCAATATTTGATCAACAGCCAGAACCTGCTTTACGTAACAATTTTTTCGTTGTTGATCATTGCGTTCGCCTATTTTTACAACTCAATTGCATTCGACCCGATTCGACAAGCCGATCAGTTGCGCAAGCAGGGGGGTTTTATTCCTGGTATTCGTCCTGGTCAACAGACCGAGTCTTTCTTGGCCAAAACGGTCAACCGAATCACTTTGCCAGGTGCCATGTTCGTGGCAGTGATAGCGATTTTGCCATACATAGTTTTGTGGGTCGGCAATGTTAGATCGTTTCCTTTTGCAGGCACGACTGTCTTGATCGCAGTCGGCGTGGCGCTCGAACTTATGCGACAGATCGATAGCCAGTTGATGCAGCGAAACTATGAAGGCTTTCTCAAACAATAATTTTTAATGATTGAACTTTGAACGAAGTTTTATTGGCCAAACGATCGGAATAAAAACTCATGACTGTCGGAGTGAGAATGATTATGTTCGGTCGCCAAGGTGCCGGCAAAGGCACCCAGAGTTCTCGGTTGGCCAAACATTTCGGGGTGCCACATATTTCGACCGGTGAAATGTTGCGCAACGCCGTTAAACAAGATTCGGTCGTGGGCCGTGCCGCCAAGGCGGTTTTAGATCGTGGTGAATTGGTCGATGATGATCTGATGGTCTCGTTGGTGCAAGGGCGTATTGGCCAGGAAGATGCCCGAACCGCTGGTTTTGTTTTGGATGGGTTTCCAAGAACAATAGGCCAAGCCACGGCATTTGACGCACTGACCTTGGCCAGACCCGTAGGGTTCGTGATCGACTTGCATGTGGATCGCGAAATAGTTCTGGGTCGATTGTCTTCGCGTCGCACCTGCGAGCGTTGCGACGCTACGTTCACCGCATCGGGCCAAGAGCCGAACCCATGGAAGTGCGAGAAGTGTGGCGGGGCAGTTGTTCAGCGAACCGATGACACGCCCGCGGCAATAAACAAGCGTCTCGATGTGTATGAGACCCAGACGGCACCGCTAATTTCTTATTACCAAGCCAGGGGCTCTTTGCACGTAATAGATGGGTTGGGTT
>CAYOVI010000016.1:0-24287 GCA_964407365.1 uncultured Ferrithrix sp. | reverse complement strand
CGCGCATCGACATGGGCGTGGCGATCGACACGAACAAAGAGGTCTATGACTTCTTGCGTTCGGTCTCGGCCAAATATGGCATCGGTTTTTGGGGCCCGGGCAGCGGCATCATTCATCAAGTCGTGCTCGAGCACTATGCGTTTCCTGGTGGCATGATGATCGGCACCGATAGCCACACACCAAACGCGGGTGGTCTTGGCATGGTTGCAATCGGCGTTGGTGGCGCCGATGCGGTCGACGTGATGACCGGCTTTCCGTTCAACGTGCGCTGGCCAAAAGTTATCGGCGTCAAGTTGACCGGCTCTCTTTCAGGATGGTCGAGCCCCAAAGACGTGATTCTCGAAGTTGCCCGCGTGCTCACCGTCGAAGGTGGCACTGGTGCAATCGTCGAATATTTTGGCGAAGGCGCCGACACAATTTCTGCCACGGGCAAAGCGACGATCTGCAACATGGGTGCCGAGATCGGCGCAACGTGTTCGGTGTTTGGCTACGACGACCAAATGGCAAAATATTTGCGCGCAACCAATCGCAGTGAAATCGCCGCCGCTGCCGACAAAGTTGCCGAACATCTGCGACCAGACGAAAGCGCGCATTACGACCGCTTGATTGAAATTGATCTTTCATCGCTCAAACCCCTGATCAATGGCCCACATACACCTGACCTCGCCCACCGCGTCGGCGCGGGCGTGGCCAAGGCGGCGGCCGAAAACAATTGGCCTCTTGAAATTTCAGCCGCATTGATCGGCAGTTGCACAAACAGTTCTTACGAAGACATCACCCGGGCTGCCAGCGTTGCGCGATTTGCGGCCTCAAAGGGTCTGAAGGCAAAGACAGAGTTGCTGATCACGCCTGGTTCAGAACAAATTCGAGCAACTATCGAACGCGACGGCTTGCTGGCAGACCTCGAGGCGATTGGCGCAACCGTTCTCGCCAATGCTTGCGGACCGTGCATTGGCCAATGGGAGCGTTCAAAAGAGATCACCGAAAAACCAAACACAATCGTCAATTCGTTCAACCGAAACTTTCCGAAACGCAACGATGGCTCAGCCAACACGCTCAGTTTCGTCACCAGCCCCGACACCGTCGTGGCACTCGCCCTTTCGGGCCGGCTCGATTTTGATCCGACCATTGACACGATCACCGCACCAGACGGCTCACAAGTTTCGCTTGCGGCGCCCTTCGGCGAAGTTTTGCCAAAAAATGGCTATGACTCGGGCATCAATACTTTCATCGCACCACCTGCAGATGGCTCAGATATCGAGATAATCGTCGATCCCAACAGCGAGCGACTGCAACTGCTCGAACCATTCGAAAAATGGGACGGCAACGATTTCATCTACATGCCGATTCTCATGAAGGCAAAAGGCAAATGCACCACCGACCATATTTCGGCTGCGGGCAAGTGGCTCAAGTTTCGTGGCCATCTCGAAAATATTTCGGGCAACTTGTTTGCTGGCGCGGTGAATGCGTTCACTGGCGCCGTTGGCGAGGGTCTCGACAGATCTGACTATCAGGTTCGCCCGTTTCCAGAAATTGCCAAGAACTACAAAAAAATGCAGGTGCAATGGTGCGTCATCGGAGATCAAAATTATGGCGAAGGCTCATCTCGTGAACACGCCGCAATGGAGCCCCGATATCGGGGTGCTTGCGTCATATTTGCTCGATCATTCGCGCGCATTCACGAGACCAATCTAAAAAAACAGGGCATCTTGCCGCTCACTTTTGCCAACCCCAACGACTATGACTTGATCGACGAAAAAGACACGATCAGCGTGCGTGGCATGCCACCCGTGCCAGACCAACCGGTGCGCTGCATAATTCACAAACGTGGCGAAGTCGAAATCGAAATTCAAGCCCTGCACACTTTTTCTGCCGAACAAGTCAAGTGGTTCAAAGCTGGCAGCGCACTTAACGTCGTGCGCGAAAAGGTCAAGCGCACGAAAAGCAAAAAAACCAAGCAACAAAAATAATGGAGAGCCTCGCTCGCATCGTGGCCATAATCATGGCGACGATTGTCATGTCGGGCTTAGTTGCTTATTTTCTGGGTAGACGCAAACCCCATGGGGCCATAGCAAAACTTGTTGGTGTTCTGTTCGGTGGTTTTTCTCTAGTTGCTGGCAGTTGGCTCGCGCTTTTGCAAGTTGGGCTTGGGGCTCGATTGATCGGGGCCGTCGTGGCTCTCGCCGGTTTCAGACTGCTCTTCAAAACCTTTAGGGGATAAACGGGAAAGGCCCCGCTTTTGGCGGGGCCTCTCAACCTGAAACTAAAGCACTTGGGGGAAGCGCTCTAGTCGTTCTTGATAAGCCTTGGGGGAGGTCTTATCTATGTATTCAAAGTATGCCCCATCAGCCACCTATATCTCAAGGCGAACGACGAGATACCCCCTATCATTTTTAGTGATATGGAACTGCGTCAGTTAGAGGTTTTAATCGCCATTTCTGACCACGGGTCGTTTTCGGGTGCCGCTCGGGCGCTATCCACCGTTCAAAGCAACGTCTCGGCCCACATCTCGCGGCTCGAAAAAGAGCTAACCACGTCGCTTGTCGATCGGTCGACTGGTCGGCTCACCGAAGACGGCCAACTTGTCGTCGAGCGTGCGCGTCGAGTGCTGAACCAAATCCAAGACATCGCCGCCGAAGTTCACTCGAATGAATCACAAGTCGAAGGCGAAACACTTTTGGGGTCAATCGGCACAACTGGTCGGTGGCTGATGCCAAAATTTCTGCCACAACTCGCGTCGCAGTTTCCAAAAATTCGTGTCACCATCGCCGAGGGCAGCACGCTCAATTTGGTTCCCCGGCTATTGAATGGATCTCTCGACGCCGCAATTTTGCACCTTCCAATCGAAGATGACAATTTGCTCGCCACACCACTGTTCGCCGAAGACTTGGTGCTCTTGGTGCACTCAAATCACGAGTGGTCGAAACTCGATCAGATTACGATCAAAGAACTTACGAGCCGACCGTTGTTGTTGCCGCCCAAAAATAACTCGTTGCGAAAAATTCTTGATCGCACCGCAGGCTCACAACGCCTGGTCTTCACCGCGCAAGCAGAAATCGACGGCATTCGCCTCTTGACTTCACTGGCATTCGAGGGTTTTGGTGCATCGGTCGTGCCTGCTACGGCAGCCCCGGGTTGGATCAAAGGCGAATTCAAGCGCGTAAAGATACCCGAATTGCCGCGACGCGTCGTTGGTCTTGTGCAACGCGTGCGACCTTTGCCGAGCAAATCAACAACAGCAATTTTGTCAATCATTCGTGAGATCGTTTTGCAATATGGCGACAAACAACCAGGCGTTCATATCGGAAAAGAAGCATTCCCTTTGAATCGCAAGGCCTAACTAGTCTTTAAGACGTGACTGTTCATCTTCAACGCGCGGTCAAAGGTGCGGCTGCCGCCGAGGTTCGATGGCTCGAAAACATCTCGCGACGAGTCGTATGGGTCGAAGTCGATGAAACTGTTCGTCGGGGCGCCCTTTCTGCCGAGGCATCGGGTGTGATCGCCCACGCTGCAAACACGGCCCGCGAAAAAGGCCTGCCCCTTGTCATGACCATTGGCAGTTCGGGTGCCGACATCGTCGAAGGCGTTGCCGCGCTTCACGGTTGGGGGCTCGCGGCTCAAGCAATCGCCAAATGTTCGGGTTACGTGCCGATCATCACCGTCGTTACGGGGCCAGCGGTTTCTGGACCTGCGCTTTTAATTGGTCTCAGCGACATCGTGATCATGACCAATGACGCCTATGCATTTGTCACCGGGCCGACGATGGTCGCTGAGTTCACCGGTGTCGTTATTACCAATGACGAACTCGGCGGGTCAGACATTCATGCAAAACAAAGCGGCGTCGCCCACATCGTCGTTGCCGATGAGCAGGCGGCAATCGCAGAAGTCGACCATGTACTTTCTTTTTTGCCGAACAATGTCAATGAGATAGCAGAGCCGATCGCCTCGGGTGACTCGGTCGAGCGCCTGACACCAGAGGCGGGCGCACTTATCCCCGACTCGGCAACAGGCGCTTACGATGTGAAAGAAGTTATTCGTTCGATTGCCGACGACGGTTATCTTCTCGAGTTGCGCGAGAGATGGGCACCAAACATCGTCACGGGCCTGATCACCATAGGCACCCAAAGTGTCGGCGTGGTTGCAAATCAGCCTATGAATCTTGCCGGCACGCTCGATATCCCCGCGTCACAAAAAGCCGCGCGATTCGTCTCATTTTGTGACGCGTTCAATATTCCGATCTTGACGCTTGTCGACACGCCAGGTTTCTACCCCGGAAAAGATCTTGAGTGGCGTGGAATGATTCGCCACGGGGCACAACTCGTTTTTGCCTATGGTCGCGCCACTGTGCCTAGAGTCTGTGTCATCTTGCGCAAGAGCTATGGCGGTGCCTACATCGTCATGGATTCAAAAGAAATGGGCAACGATATTTGCCTGGCCTGGCCGACTGCCGAGTTGGCGGTGATGGGTGCTGGTCAAGCAGCGGCGATCTTGCAGCGTCGCGCAACCCCAGAAGAGCGCCAAGAGTTTGAGCGCGACTATGTCGAGCGCCTGTTGAACCCATACGTCGCAGCTGAGCGGGGCTACGTCGACAGCGTTATTGACCCTGCCGAAAGTCGCCGTGAGATCGCAGCGGCGTTCACGATGCTTTGCGACAAGCGTGAAAAGTTGCAGCCACGCAAACACGACAACACGCCGCTTTGACGGTCTGGCTGTCGGGTTGTGCGACTAACCTGAACGTGGGACTGCAAGATCCCAAAACATAAAAAGGACACCGAAGTGGCTGAAACAATCACCATTATTGATGACCGAACAGGCAAAAAAGTCACTGTTCCGATTCGCGACGGCGTTTTTCCGTCGACGGCACTGCGCGAACTTGACCCCGAATTACGAATGTACGACCCGGCGTTTTTGTCGACCGCAGCGTGCGCTTCTTCGATCACTTATATCGATGGCGAAAAAGGCATCCTGCGCTATCGCGGGTATCCCATCGAACAACTCGCCGAAAAATCGACATATCTCGAAGTCGCCTATTTGTTGCTCAACGGCGAGTTACCCAACGCCGAGCAGTTGAAAAAATGGACATACGACGTCACGCACCACACAATGATTCACGAAAACATGCGCAAGCGTTTCGTCGACGGTTTTCACTACGACGCCCACCCAATGGGCATGTTCATCTCGGCGATCGCAGCACTTGGCACTTTTTACCCAGAGTCAAAAGAAATCTTCGCAACCGATGCGCTAGACAAGCAAGTGTTGCGTCTGATCGCAAAGGTACCGACGATCGCAGCCATGTGTTATCGCTTCAGCATGGGTTTGCAGTTCGTCTCGCCGAATAATTCGATGAGTTATTCGGAAAACTTTTTGAACATGATGTTCAGACTCGGCGACGACTACACGGTTGACCCACGACTCATCAAGGCAATGGATCTGCTTTTTATACTGCACGCCGACCATGAGCAAAATTGCGGCACAACTGCCATGCGCGTCGTCGCGTCGTCGCACGCTGACCCTTTCAGTGCAATGTCGGCGGCATCTTCTGCGCTTTATGGCCCATTGCACGGTGGTGCCAATGAGGCGGCAATCAACATGCTGCACGAGATCGGCAGTCTCGACAATGTTGACTCGTTCATCAAGAGCGTAAAAGCTGGCAACGGACGTCTGCAGGGTTTCGGTCACCGCGTCTACAAAAATTACGACCCTCGAGCGGCGATCATCAAAAAAGCCGCCTACGACGTCTTCGACGTGACGGGCAAGAACCCGATGCTTGACATCGCCCTGAAACTTGAGGAAGTCGCCTTGAGCGACGACTATTTCGTCTCGCGCAAACTTTATCCAAACGTCGACTTCTACTCGGGTCTCATCTATCAGGCGCTGGGTTTCCCTATCGACATGTTCACGGTGTTGTTTGCAATTCCGCGCACGGTGGGTTGGCTAAGTCACTACAACGAACTTCTCAAAGACGAATCACAAAAGATCAGTCGCCCACGCCAGTGGTATACGGGCGTCGACAAGCGTGATTACGTGGCAATCAGCAAACGTCGATAACGATTTTTCCGGTGTTGGCGTTGCTCTCCATAAACTTGTGGGCCTCGACTATCTGATCTAGTTCAAATCGCCGATCAATAACCGGTCGCAATTTTGCGCTCGCAATAAATGGCAACATTTCGGCGATAAATCGCTGTGTCACTGCTATTTTTTCGTCCGGTGGTCGCGGTCGCAGAACTGTGCCAATCAATCTCGCTCGCTTGGGCATCAAAGCACCAATATTGAAGTCGGTCGAGCCGCCACCCATCAGTCCAACTTGAACAATCGTTCCTTTTGGTGCGAGTGCGGCCACATTTTTATTTAGATATGAGCCGCCAATCACATCTAAAACCACGTTCACACCTTTTTGATGGGTGGCCTGCATAACTACTTCAACAAAATCAGAACTCTTGTAGTCAATGGCCAAATCAGCCCCCAGAGCCAAACACGCATCTCGCTTGCCTGCCGAGCACGTAACGATGACATATGCGCCAACCGCCTTGCAGATCTGTATCGCTGCGGTGCCCACACCCGAAGCGCCGGCGTGCACCAAAGCCCACTGTCCTGACTGCAAATTTGCCTGGCACACCAAGGCATCCCATGCGGTGATGAATACCTCGGGTATCGCCGCGGCGTTTGCCAACGAAATATTTTTGGGCACCGCCATTGCCTGCATCTCGGGCACGACCAAATATTGCGCATATGCACCGCCACTGACGATGCCCATCACTTGGTCGCCTGGCTGCCAAGTTTTAGTGTTCGAGCCACATTTTTCGACCGTGCCCGAAAATTCGAGCCCGGGTATTTCATGAGCACCAGGAAACGGATCGGGATACATTCCCATTCGCTGCATCAAGTCGGCTCGGTTCAATGACGTGGCGCAAACTTTGACCAAAATCTCGTTTTCTTTGGGCTCAGGCCGTTCGACTTCAACTACCTTCAGCACCTCGGGTGCACCATGTTTTGTTATTACGACGGCGCGCATCTATCAACTTGACATTTTTTCAACTAAACGTCTATCGACTGCCGCCAAAAATTGCTGTGTCGTCAGCCAGGGTTGATCTTTCGAAACGAGCGCGGCCAGGTCTTTGGTCATTTCGCCACCCTCCACCGTTTCGACACAAACCGTCTCTAGCTTTTGGGCAAATTCGATCACCGCCGGGGTGTTGTCAAGTTTGCCTCGATGAATCAACCCGCGTGTCCATGCAAAAATCGACGCAATCGAGTTGGTCGAGGTCTCCAGACCTTTTTGGTGGTCGCGATAATGACGTGTCACTGTGCCGTGCGCCGCTTCAGACTCGAGAACCCGACCATCTGGCGTTGTCAGAACAGATGTCATCAGACCCAAAGAGCCGAATCCCTGGGCCACGATGTCTGACTGCACGTCGCCGTCATAGTTTTTGCACGCCCAGACATAACCACCCTCCCAGCGCATCATGCAAGCCACCATGTCGTCGATCAGACGATGCTCATAGGTCAATTTGCGCTTTTCAAACTCACTCTTGAACTCTGTGTCGAAAATTTCTTGAAAAATATCTTTGAACCGACCGTCATATGCCTTCAAGATTGTGTTTTTCGTGCTCAAGAAAACGGGATAGTTGCGTTGCAAGCCATAGTTAAATGACGCACGAGCAAAACTGCGAATCGACTCATCGAAGTTGTACATGCCCATAACTACGCCGGCAGCCTTGAAATCTGCCACCTTCATTTCAACCGGCTTGCCACCATCTGTTGGCACATAGGTCAAGGTCACCGAGCCTGGCCCCGAGACCTTGAAGTCTGATGCTTTATATTGATCGCCGTGGGCGTGACGACCAATGACGATGGGCTTGTTCCAGTGCGGCACCAATTTCGGAATGTTCCTGCAAATAATCGGTTCGCGAAACACGACACCATCCAAAATGTTGCGGATCGTGCCGTTTGGCGATTTCCACATTTGCTTTAGGTCGAACTCTTTGACTCTCGCCTCGTCAGGAGTGATCGTTGCGCACTTGACGCCGACGCCGTGCTTCAAGATTGCATTTGCCGCATCAACTGTGACCTGGTCATTGGTCTTGTCGCGATTTTCGATGCCCAAGTCGTAATAGTCGATGTTGATATCGAGATATGGCAAGATCAGGCGATCTTTGATGAACTTCCAGATGATTCTCGTCATCTCGTCGCCGTCAATGTCAACGACAGGGTTTGCCACTTTTATTTTTGCCGACATCGAACTCACATCATTTCGTATTGAATAATAAGTTACTTGTAGCGTACAACCTGATGGATTTTTCTTGGACATCTGAACAAATTGCTCTGCGCGAGCAAGCCCGTTCGGTGGCCAGCGATGCGGTCAAAAAATACGGGCGTTTCAACGACACCTGGATGAACGGCTACTCGCGTGAATTTTCTCGCGAACTCGCCAGACACAAATGGATCGGCATGACATGGCCGATCAAATTTGGTGGCGGGGGTCGTCCGGCAATCGAGCGCCTGATCGTCGGCGAAGAAATGATCAGCGCAGGTGCGCCAATTGCGGCATCTTGGTTCGCCGACCGCCAGATGGGTCCGGCCCTCATAAGTTATGGCACAAAAAGCCAGCAAGATGCATTTTTGCCAGGCATGCTCGCCGGCGAGACGACTTGGTGCATCGGCATGAGCGAACCCAATTCGGGTAGCGATCTCGCATCGCTCAAAACCTTTGCCGAGCGCGATGGCGACGAGTTCATAATCAATGGCCAAAAAATTTGGACAAGTTTTGGCGAATTGGCCGACTATTGCTATCTAATTTGCCGCACCAGCAATGACGGTTCTGCCCATGAGGGCATCAGTGAAATCATCGTACCGATGAACACCCCGGGCATCGAAGTGCGCACGATCAAAGACATGACCACAAATAGTCACTTCTGCGAAGTTTTTTATACGAACGTGCGGGTGCCAGTTTCGAATTTGGTCGGCACTCTAGGTGGCGCTTTCAAACAGACAATGCGTCAGCTCGAACACGAGCGTGGCGGCATCGATCGACTCGTCTCGAACCATGCCCTCTATAAAATGGCGCTCGAATGCGCCGATCGCAAAGACCCGATCGTTCGCCAAGAAATCGCCGCAATCGAGACCGGCTATCGCGTGGGTCGAATTTTGGTGATTCGCGAAGTTTTGCACCAGGCCCCCGGTGGTTTTTCGGCGGCAACCAAGTGTTTTTGCACCGAACACGAATGGCGAGTCGCCCAATTTGTCAACAAAGTCTTCGGGGCACAAGCCTTGCTCTGGAACGATCTAACCCAGGGTTTGGCATATGCGTCGGCCTACACGATCATGGGTGGCACATCGAACGTGATGCGCAACATTCTCGGCGAACGAACCCTGGGTCTGCCTCGCGAACCCAGATAATTTTTTCAATATCCCCTCGAGGATTTGAATCTAATATTCTCGTCACATGGCTCTGCATCCGCTCGAGTTGTCGGCAAAGGTAATCGAATCTGGCGTCGTCGACGAACCTCTAAATCGTGTCACCAACGAATTAACCGAACTCGCCGATAATTTGGCGATCGTCGAAAGCTTCAGTCATAGTGCCGTGTTCGACACTGGCGATGGTCTGATGTGCTTTGATGCCTCGGGTGCGGGCAGCGGCAAAGATGTCGTCAAATCGATTCGCTCATGGCGCAAAGACCGAATTTCAAATTTGATTTACACCCACGGTCACGCCGACCACATCGGCGGAAGTTTTGCCTTCGCCGCCGACGCAGCCGAGCGCAACTTTCAAAAACCCCACGTGATCGGTCACCAAAACGTGAACACACGCATCGACCGCTATGAGCAAACCAACGATTGGAACGTGCGCATCAACCAGCGCCAGTTCGGTGGCATTCGCAGCGACATGGGTCTTGAAATCGGTGAAAATCTGCAGCGCTTCCTACCCAGGTCAACGATGCGACCCGATGAAACTTTTCGCGATACGCATAATTTCAAGGCGGGTTCGACATCCATCGAACTTCACCACGCACGAGGCGAAACCGACGATCACCTCTGGGCTTGGCTGCCTGAAAAAAAATGGTTGTTCTCTGGCGACTTCGTCATCTGGAATTATCCCAATGCTGGTAACCCACAAAAAGTTCAACGATATGCATTTGAATGGGCCCAAGCGCTTCGTCGGATGATCAGCCAGGGGCCCGAATTATTGATACCGGCCCACGGCCTGCCCATCGCGGGCAAAACGCGCATCGCAACGGTTCTCGACGACATCGCCTCATCTCTCGAAAGTCTCGTCACGCAAGTCATCGAAATGATGAACGCCGGCGAAACCCTCGATGCAATCATTCACACAGTCAAGGTGCCAAAGCAGATTTTGGAAAAGCCATACATGCGACCGCTTTATGACGAACCCGAATTTGTGGTCAGGAATATTTGGCGTCTTTATGGTGGCTGGTGGGACGGCGCACCGTCGCGTCTCAAGCCGGCCCCCGACAGTCAAGTCGCCCTTGAAATCGCCAAACTTGCCGGTGGTCCAGAAAATCTCATGGGGCGTGCGCTCGAACTAATGAACACCAACGAGCTTCGTCTCGCATGCCATTTGGCGGACTTCGCAGGTTGGGCCGCCCCAAACGACCCGAAAATTCACGCCAATCGCGCTCTGGTCTATGAGCAGCGTCGCAAAAGTGAGCTCTCGCTCATGAGCAAAGGCATTTTCAAAGGTGCTGCGCGCGAGTCGCAGGCAATCGCCGAAAAGAATTGACCGCCGACGAGAATTCGAAATAATTGTGGGCGCGACGGGGCTTGAACCCGGGACCTCCACCATGTCGAGGTGGCGCTCTACCAACTGAGCTACACGCCCTTATTGCACGCTAAGCATATCGTGCGAGTTTGTCGCTCAAAAGGCCGAGATGCGACAATGAATGTCTCGCTGAATCACAAGGGGTTGTATGTCAAAGTTGACTCTCAAAGATCTTTTCGCCGCAAAGGGCAAACGACATCTGACGCAAGTTTTCGTTCGCACACCGCGCGAGGCCGCCGCATGCGAAGAAGCCGGAATAGACATGCTCGTTGCAGCCGAACTTCACGAAGGCCAAAGCAGCGATTATGTCGGCATTCGCAAGGCCGCACCCAACACCTTTCTTACGATTGGTTTGGCTGTCAATACTTATTCGGGTCACACCGAAGTTTTGCGCAATGCGTATCGTTTGATGGGCGTCGGCGCCGACACGCTTTATTGCGGATACGGAATTCCGACGATCAAGGCTCTTGCCGACGAATTTATTCCCGTGGTTGGTCACGTGGGTCTTGTGCCTTATCGCAACTCGTGGTTTGGTGGCATGAAAGCCGTTGGCAAAACAAGCGATGAGGCTTTGCGCATTTATAACCTCACCAAACAATACGAAGAGGCCGGCGCAATCGGCGTCGAAATGGAGGTTGTGCCTGCACAAGTTGCGACCGAAATTTCAAAACGCACAAAAATGCTGATCATCGGCATGGGTGCTGGCGTGAATTGTGACGTGCAATATTTGTTTGCCACCGACATTCTCGGCGACAACGAGGGTCACGTGCCACGTCACTCAAAGGTCTATCGAGATTTCAAATCCGAATATCATCGTCTGCATCGCGAGTCGGTCGCGGCCTTCAAAGAGTTTCGCAGCGACGTTTTGACTGGTGCCTACCCTGCCGACCAAAACAACCTAACGATCGACGAAAAAGAATTCGACAAGTTTCTTAAGGCAATTAAATAGCTCTAAATCTCGTCAATTAGGCGCAAAGCGACCTCATTGGCGAGCAGGCGTCCTGAACGAGTCAAAACTATTCGATCATTTTGGCACTCGAGCAACTCGCTCATCTCCTCGAGATCGGCGTCGCTAAACGAACCGAGTGGCACACCCTCACGAGTGCGCACCAACAACTGCAGCATCTCACGTTTGCTCGTCTTAGCGTCGAGGGTTTCGCTCGAAGACTCTGGTGACTCACCTGCATTTACCAGTTCTATATATCGCTCGGGCGTTCGCACATTCCACCATCGGCGGCCGTTCAAATGGGCGTGGGCCGCACTGCCGAAACCCTCATAGTTGCCCTGCTGCCAATAAAGCGAATTGTGTTTGCATTCGTGTCCGGGCTTGGCCCAATTTGAGATCTCATAATTGTTCAATCCGTGTGAAGACATCATGTCGTCACACAACAAATATTTGTCGGCCTGGTCGTCGTCATCGGGGTGACGATCGGGCTGAGTCGCCAAAACGGTGTTCGCTTCGACTGTCAACCCATACGCCGAAACATGTGGCGGATCTAGGGCAACAACATCGATGAGTGTCTTCGACCAATCATCGAGAGTTTCACCAGCGGCGCCGTAAATTATGTCGAGATTAAATGTCTCAAATCCGGCCTCTTTGGCAAAACGAACCGAGCGCTGAACGTTTTCTGGGTCATGGGTGCGCCCAAGCGAACCCAGCACGTGTTCAACTGTCGACTGCACGCCGATGCTCACGCGATTGACACCAGATGAGCGAAACGTCCGCATCATTTCAGCCGTGACATCATCTGGGTTGCACTCGACGGTCACCTCAGCGCCCGACGTAAGTGGAATCTCGGCCAACACGCTCATCAGTTCGTCGGCGGGCACCAAAGTCGGCGTGCCACCACCAATGAAAACGCTCGTTGCTTTGGGCATTTGGTTCGCAACGCTTCGTTGGATGTGCGTGCGCAAAGCCCCTAGATAGTCGCTTGTCAACTGGTGACGATCGGTGAAAGTTGCAAATGCGCAATAGTCGCACTTTTTGGCGCAAAACGGTATGTGTATGTAGACGCCAAACCCGGGGTGCATCGCAATTAACTTTGCGCGGTTGGCGGCACGAACAACAAGTCGAGTTCGGCGAGTTTCGCGCCGACTTCGTCGACAGAAATGTCGAGCATCACGGCGATCGCCCGCGTATCGTGTGCGCGCACGGTGATGACCTTGCCATTGAAGTCTTGTCTTTGCACCTGAATCATTCTTAAGAAACGTTCGAGCATCTTGAATTCGAGCCCTTCGCGCGTCGAGAGCTTGGCTACGTCGATGCGCAACTTTGTCGGTGCCGATGCCCCAGGTTGATTGTCTTCGACTCGCATCGGGTCTCGCGGCAACAACTGGTCAATCGTCACGCCATAAAACTTCGCCAATCGCTCGAGGCGCGGCACCGAGATCGCCCGCTCACCACGTTCGTATGCACCAAGCACCGAGGCTTTGAATTCTTCGTGCGACTGAACTTCGACTTCGTTAAGCGACAAATTTTTTTGCGAGCGAATTGCACGCAGACGCTCGCCGACTATTCGCGAGAAAGGCGAATGCTCGAGTAGTTCGTCGTCAGATGGGCTCATGTTCAATTCAGCTTTCGAGATCTCGGTATCTTGACATTAGAACAGCGGCGCTGATAGCCGCAGTTTCTGATCGCAAAATTGTTTCACCAAGCGAAACGACCCCATTGCCAGCAGAGATTTCTTCTTGCGTAAAACCGCCCTCGGGCCCGATTGCAATCGTGCGATGCGAGGCATTTAAAACCTCGCCGGTCGGGTCGGCGATGAAGGCAGAATCAAGTTGATCGAGCCCGAGCCCGCCCTCGACTCTGGGCAACCAGGTGCGTCGCGACTGCATCGCGGCCTCGCGGGCGACCAGTCGCATGCGTTCTAAATTTTTGTTCGCTCGGCTCGAATCCCATCGTACGACACTTCGCGCAGTCGGTGCGAGCAAAATGATTTCGTCAACGCCGATCTCGGTTAATTTTTGCACCGTCCATTCGGGTCGATCACCCTTGACTATCGAAAAAGCTACGGTAATCGCCCATTTTGGTGCACCACCAGCCGAGATTTCACCGGTGACTTCGACTTGACCTTCTTTATCGACCACACAAGTTCGCCAGCGACCTCTTCCATCAGAAATCGTCACGGCATCTCGCGACTTCAAGCGCAACACATGCAACAAGTGGTGTGCATCGACTTCGCTCAACGCTGGCGAGTCAAGTGAATCAACAAAAACATGTGCCGCTGAATTGCGCAGCCCAGAAATCACGAAAACGCCGACTTGATCTTTGATTTCAGCGACGTTTCGGTCGCGGCCACAGATTCACCGCGCTCTTTGGCAAGTTGCATCAGCAACTCTCGCTCTTTTGCCGAAAGTTTTTTTGGCACGACAACTTCTATTCGTGCCCGAAGGTCGCCGCGCATACGTCCGCGGTTGCGACCACCCTGGTTCAAAAACGGCACCCCTCGACCCTTCAATAAATATTCGTGGCCGTGTTGCACGCCACTGGCGATTGTCAAAGTTTCATCACCATCCAGCGTTGGCAAGACGATCTCAACCCCTAGTGCGGCCTGGGCGATTGAAACTTGCACATCGGTCACCAAATCATTCTCTTCGCGCCGATACATCGGGTGATCGCCGACGGCAATGTGCACGTATAAGTCTCCGGCCGCACCGCCACGCGGGCCAACCCCGCCTCGACCGGCCACGCGCATCGTCTGACCCGCAGCAATGCCGGCAGGAATCTCAATTTCATGAGATTGATCTTTTGTTACGCGACCCTCACCTCGACACTTGTTGCAGGGCGACGCAATGATTTCACCAATTCCACGACAACGTCCACACGGAGTCGTCGTCACCATTTGCCCGAGAATGCTCTGGCGCATTCGGCGCACCTGCCCAGAGCCACCGCAATCTTGGCAGACAGTTGGTTTGGTGCCCGACGCCGCACCAGAGCCAGAACAATCTTGGCAGCTCACCGCAGAACGAATCGCAACCGATGTCTTGCAACCAAAAACGGCATCGACAAAATCAATCTCGATCTGGGTTTCAAGATCTGGTCCGCGTTGAGGGCCGCCTTGCTGTCGTTGACCACCGCCAAATGGCGAATCACCGCCAAAGAAAGCGTCGAAGATGCTGCCAAAACCCCCGGCACCAAACGGGTCACCGCCACCACGCCCACCGCCAGAAATTCCGGCTTCGCCAAACTGGTCATATCGCGCACGCGATTCTTCGTCTGACAAAACTTCATATGCCCTGCTCACTTCTTTGAATTTTTCCTCGGCCTCGGCGTTGTTCGGGTTGGCGTCTGGGTGCAGCTCGCGCGCCAGTTTGCGATAAGCCTTCTTCAATTCGTCTTGGCTGGCGCCACGCGAAACGCCCAGCAACTGATAAAAATCTTTGGCCATCTTTTTAGTTTTCGGTCAAACGACGACCAAGTCGATCACTGACGAAATCAACCGTTGCCAACGCTTGCGGATAATTCATGCGCGTCGGTCCGAGCACGCCAACGGTGCCCACGGTCTGGCCATCGGCGAGAACCGGCGCCAAAACCACAGAGCATGCCGACAAAGGTTCGACGCCGTGCTCGGCGCCAATCGCCACCGAGAGACCTCGGTTCAACATGTCACGCACGAGCGTGACCACGACATATTGCTTTTCAAGTGTGTGCAAAACATTGCGCACGATCTCAACGGCGTCGAAAGCCTCGGCCATCTGCGCGACTCCACCCACAAAAAAGTTTTCGTCGCTGCGCACCAAATTAAATGCTGCGAGCACTTTGTCACAAAGCACATCAACTGCGACTTCAGACCTTGGTTTGGTTTTTATAAGACCAGAGATCTCGTGCAGAGGTTTGGTCATCATCAGAGTTTGCAACTTGGTGTTTGCCTTGTCGATGTCCGAATCTGAAACGTCTTGTCCTATTTCAATCTGCGCATTTTCGACAGAACCGTTCGAAAGCACAACGACCACCGTCAAATGATGGCTCGACAAGCGAACAAGTTGCACCGAGCGAACCACGGCAACTTCGACAGTTGGCCCGATCACCACAGAGGCGTAATTGGTCAATTGGGCCAGCAACTGTGAGGTGCGTTGCAGAGTTTCTTCGAGGCGAAAGTGAGCAGAATCAAAAAAACTTCCGACTTTTGCCTGCTCTAAAGAGCCCAACACACCGTTAGGCACCAGATTGTCGACGAAAAATCGATATCCCTTGTCTGTGGGAATTCGCCCAGCAGACGTGTGGGGGTGCATCAGGTAGCCCTCGCGTTCGAGAGCCGCCATCTCGTTTCGCACGGTCGCCGACGAAACAGACAAATCGCTTTTCTTGGCAATATGCGCAGATCCCACCGGTTGAGCGGTGGCGATATATTCCTCTACGACAGCCCTGAGGATTGCGGTCTTACGATCGTCAAGCATTTGTTGCCTTCAAGGCTACCGAGCCCAAGAGTTACGAGCGATTGATTTCACCGCTGATCTTGTATCTGGCCAAAGCCTCGTCGCGCTCTTCAGAGTGGTCGACCATCGGCGCGGGGTAGGAAGAAAACAAACCAGTTTGTGCCAACCATGGTGAGTGAACGAATTTTTTCGGCACCTCGTTTAATTCTGGTATCCACTGGCGCACGAAATTGCCGTCGGGGTCGAACTTTTCACCTTGCAAAACAGGATTAAAAACCCGAAAATAAGGCGCGGCGTCGGTGCCGGTGCCCGCGGTCCATTGCCAACCGTGATTGTTCGAGGCGATATCGCCGTCGACCAAATGTTGCATAAAAAATTTTGCGCCCCACTGCCACGGCAGGTGCAGATCTTTCACCAAAAAGCTCGCCGCGATCATTCGCACTCGATTGTGCATCCAACCGGTGGCCAGCATTTGTCTCATTCCTGCGTCGACGATGGGGTAACCCGTTTTGGCGGCGCACCAAAGTTCAAACTTCTTCTTTGCCTTTGCGTCGGTGTCGACTTTGAGGGTGTCCATTTTGGGTTGCAGATTTTTCCAGGTCGTTTGTGGTTGATGAAACAAAACGTCGGCATAAAACTCGCGCCAGCAAAGTTCGCTTCGATAATGATCATGATTGGCATTTGGTTCTAGTTCGGCCAACAACTGTCGTGGGTGCACCACACCAAAGCGCAGATAAACCGACATCTGGCTGCAACCATCTCGGTCTGGGTTATTTCGCTCAGTCTTATATTTATTCAGCGCACTCGCGGCAAAATGTTCCCAACGCTTCCATGCGGCTTGCGCACCCGCCTCGGCAATTTTTGCCGTCAATGGCGGATCATCAGGAATTTCTTCGCTGGCCACTTTGGGTGCGCCGTGCCAATTGACGCGCGGCTTTTCCAACGGGGCGGGCCAGCCGTGTGCCAACCAAACTTTCGAAAATGGCGTGAACACCGAGTATGGCGTCGAATCTGCCTTGCGCACCGTGCCGGGGTCGACTGCATATGCCGAGCCCACGTGGTTTAGTTTTGCACCAATTTTTTCTAACGCTCGCCCAACCCCAGCGTCACGCTTTTGTCCGTAAGGTGCAAAATCTTTGGCGGCAAAAACTTGAGTTGCACCAACTTCTTTGGCGACTTCTGCAACGATTTCGACCGGGTCACCGATGCGCACCACCAGTGCACCGTTCATCTCACGATTCAATTCGCGCAAGGATCTGAACAAAAACGCCAGACGGGGCGCACCTGAGCGATTAGTGAACATCGGGTCTAAAACAAACAACGGTGTCACGTCGCCTGCCTTTGCCGCAGCAACCAGGGCCGGGTTGTCTTCGAGGCGCAAGTCGCGGCGAAACCACATCACAGAGGCAGAAGTTTTATTTGACATCGCATTTGTCCGTCATGATCTCGTTCACTTCATTCATCGGTGTGATCACTATCATCTCCAGGCCAAAACCGCCACCGAGGCACAAACTAGAGCAACCACCCCACCATAAGCCAGCGACCACTCAGGTGATATCGCGTCAGCAATCAAGCCAGTGATTGGCCCGCCAATAGGGGTGCTGCCGAGAAACGCAACTGCGGTCAAAGCCAGCAACCGACCCCGCATATCTGGTGGCGACTCTTGTTGGCTGATTGCGTTTCCTGAGGCGATCATGGCTGCCCCACCAATGCCAAGGGGCACGGCCCATAAAAAGGCGAGCCAAACATTCGACGCAAATGCCATGCCGATGCTGGCCAAACCAAGCAATGCAATATTGCCGACGAACCAACGCAACGACACAACCTTGAGCCGCGCGGTCAACAGAGCCCCGGTTAAGTTTCCGATGCCTATCACCGACATCACCCAACCAAATGCGCGATCATCGCCCCAACTCAGGTCGGCCAACTTCGGCAACGCCACACCGAAATTGAAAGAAAAAGTGCTGACAACCACATAGACCCAGAACATCGTCAAGAGTCGCCGATTGCCCGCAACGAATTTGAAAACCTCGCGCACCGGCGAACCACCTGCCGGTCTTCTCAGGGGCGGATACATCTCGCTTTTGCGCAGACCCGTCAGACCATAGATCATCGCCGCATATGAAATGCCGTTCAAAATAAACAACCACCCCGTGCCGATTGGCCCCACCAACGCCGTTGCAATTGCAGCCCCGAAGACACGCGAACCGGTCATCACGGCGGTGTTCAACGACATCGCATTTGGCAGATCGATCTGCGGCACGAGTTCTGTCACCAAGCCGCGTCGAGCCGGGTT
Source organism: uncultured Ferrithrix sp. (assembly GCA_964407365.1). Lineage (GTDB taxonomy): Bacteria > Actinomycetota > Acidimicrobiia > Acidimicrobiales > Ilumatobacteraceae > BACL27. Next base: position 5,835 of record CAYOVI010000016.1, on the reverse strand, counting down.
GTCGAAGGCGCCGATTACGCCCAACAACAACGACAAAGCATAGACAGTTTGCACGTTTATCGAACCCGAAAGATCGAGTACACCTAGCAACAATGCTTGCACGGCAAGTGCGGCCTGCGAAGCAAGTGCGATTCGACGACGATTGTGGCGATCTGCCAAAGCCCCGCACCAGGTGCCCAAAAACAGCATCGGCAAAAACTGAAATGCAACGTTATAGCCCAGATCTGCTGCATTGCCCGTCAGTCGATAAATCAGCAGAGACGACGCGGTAAGTTGCAACCAACTACCGATGTTCGAAAGCAACAAGCCTGCAAAAAACAGACGGGCATTGAAATATTGAAGCGAGCGAAAAATGCTCGCGTGTTTTTCAGCCATGCCGATCAGCTGTCAAGTTTCAGGGCCGAGATGAACACGTCGCCAGGAATCTCGACGCGACCAATTGACTTCATTTTCTTTTTGCCTTCTTTTTGTTTTTCTAGAAGTTTTCGCTTGCGCGAAATGTCGCCTCCATAACACTTGGCCAAAACATCTTTGCGTTTTGCCTTTACTGTTTCACGAGCGATGAACTTGCCACCAATCGCTGCCTGAATCGGCACGTCGAACATCTGTCGCGGAATCAACTCTTTCAATTTTTCGCACATTTTCTTGCCATAGTCATATGCCTTTTCACGATGCACGATCGTGCTGAAGGCATCGGCGGCTATGCCGTTCAAAAAAAGATCGACTTTCACCAAGTCAGACTCGCGATAGCCGTGCAACTCATAGTCGAGACTCGCATAACCCTGCGAGCGACTCTTCATCTGATCGAAAAAATCGACGACCACTTCTGCCAACGGCATCATGTAGTGCATCTCGACTCTTTCGGGCGAAAGATATTCAAGTTTGCCAAGTTCGCCACGCCTGGTCTGACACAAATCCATCAACGCGCCCGTGTATTCCTTCGGGGTGATGATGTCGACCTTGAAATAAGGCTCTTCGATTGATTTGATATAAACCGTCGGCGGCAATTCGCTCGGGTTGTCGCAGATCTCGCGGGTGCCATCGGTCTTTGTCACTTGATATTGCACCGAAGGCGCAGTTGCTATCAAAGCCAAATTAAATTCGCGCTCGAGTCTTTCTTTGACGATTTCCATGTGCAAAAGCCCCAAGAACCCGCATCTAAAACCAAAGCCCAATGCCCCTGACGACTCTGGCAAATAGGTAATCGAAGCATCATTCAGTTTGAGTTTCTGCAGACTCTCTCGAAGTGATTCAAAATCGTCGGCCTCAATCGGAAACAAGCCGCAAAAAACCATCGGCTTCGGGTCGCTGTATCCGTCGAGAGGTTTGTCGGCGGGTCGCGCCTCGTGAGTCACGGTCTCACCACTGCGGGCCTCGCCAACGTCTTTGATGCCGGCTATCAAATAACCGACTTCTCCTGGGCCCAGCTCATCAACCGGTGACGGTGCGGGTCTTCGCACACCAACTTCGAGTGCTTCGTGCACCGCGTTGGTCTGCATGAAACGCAACTTTTCGTTGCTACGCATGCGGCCATTCACCACGCGCACCGAAGAAACCACACCGCGATATTGATCGTATTGACTGTCGAAAATCAGCGCCTGCAGAGGTGCGTCGGCGTCACCTTTTGGCGCCGGAATTTTGGCGATAATCGCGTCGAGCAACTCGGGCACGCCATCGCCGGTCTTGGCCGAAATTCGCAAAATATCTTCGGCCCGAATGCCCAAAACTTTTTCGATTTCCATCGCATATCTGTCGGGGTCGGCGGCCGGCAAATCGATTTTGTTTAGAGCCGCAACGATCTCCAAATTGTTTTCGAGAGCCAAATAACAATTTGCCAAAGTTTGCGCTTCGATGCCCTGGGCTGCGTCAACGACCAGCACGACGCCCTCGCATGCAGCCAGCGATCGACTCACCTCATAGCCAAAGTCGACGTGACCAGGCGTGTCGATCAGATGCAACACATGGTCATGCCAAAGCACGCGCACGTTTTGGGCCTTGATCGTGATGCCCCGCTCTCGCTCGAGATCCATGCTGTCCAGATATTGGGCGCGCATTTCACGCGCATCGACGGCCTTTGTCATCTCCAAGATGCGGTCTGAGAGCGTCGATTTGCCATGGTCAATATGCGCAATGATCGAAAAATTTCGAATTCGAGATAGTTCCATTACGCCGTTTCTCCGAGATCTCGACTAGCACGCTGACGCCCTAAAGGCTCGTGTGAGACGATGCCAAATTCTACATGGCTCATGTTTGGCAAGCCTTGACTCGCTGTTAGCCTTGAAGCGTGGCAAACATCAAATCGCAAAAAAAGCGCATCATCACGAACGCAAAGGCAACCGCGCGAAACAAAGCCGTGCGCAGCGAGCTTCGTTCACGAGTCAAAGTCGCCCTTGAGACAGCCGGCACACCAGAAAACCAAGAGGCGCTTCGCCTTGCGGTCAAGCGTCTCGACAAAGCCGCCGCAAAGCGCACGATTCACCCCAAGCAGGCCGCTCGTCGCAAGAGCCGCCTGATGCGCAAACTAAACGCCGCTTCGGCTAAGTAGTTCGCGCCAAACTCGTCGGTCGACTCGACCGGCTAGAACCGCCAGTTTTCGTCGACTTGTTCACAGCGCCCATGCGACACAGCCTGGCGACCAAAATCTCCATCGTCAGTTCTTCGCTGAGATCTTTGCCTCCCCTTAAATCGATGTCTGCTCTGGCAAGCAACTGCACCGCCTGTTTGACCCCTGCCCCACCGAGACGTCGATATTGGTTTAGATATTTCTTTCCCTGAAATTCGCTCTTGCCACCGATGATTTCTAAAACATCGTTGGCGCTACGCACCTCAGGCCCGTCGAGACGCATCAGTTTTGAAAAATGTGTGTGCAATAGAGCCATCACTTGTAATGGATGATATTCACCGCTTCTAGTCATGCGGTGCAGCATGTCGATCGCTTTTGCCGAATCACCGACATCAATCGCATCTGTCAAGTCCCATGGTTTGACGCTGCCGGCTTCGCCCAAAAATGCCGACACATCTTGGCTCGTGAGTTTGCGCGAGGTGCCATAGGTAGATATCAAAACGTCGATCAAACCTGGCAACCTCGCCTGATCTTCACCCAACCAATCGATCATCAAATTGAGCGCGGTGGGTTCGACGGTCAAACCTGATTCGCCAAATCTCTCAAGAAACCAAGTCACCAACTCTTGGCGCCTAGCTGGTGGCGTGGTCACCATCACAGTCGCACCCGCTCTCTTGAGGGCGTCTGATATCGACTTAACAACTTTGCCCGACGCGCTCAAAACCAAATGAGTGCTGTCGACCGGGTGTTCTAGATATTCGACCAAACTCGCGAGTTCTGCCACGGTTGCGTTTGAAATTTCTTTGATTACGACGACTCGTTCTTCACCAAAAAGCGACATCGTTTCGGCCGAAGAAATCGCCTTGCCAATGGCGTCTTGGCGTTCTTGCGAACTTGCAACACCGGCGTCGTGGGTTTCGAGAATTGTGCTTCGATTCTCGTCGGTCGACATCGACCTGATCAGCTCACGGGTTATCTCGCTGACCTTGTCTGAAACCAAACGCTGATCTGAGCCAGTTATCAAATGAATGGTCACGTCTACACGCTAGAACTTCGGTGTCGCACAGACACGATCAACGCTAAAACTGCGACCCAAAGCATCAAATTTGACAACCCGTCAAATCTCAAGGCGGCAAAATTTTTGGCCACCCACCAAACCCACCAAACCCCGATTCGAATCGGCCACATCAGTGCAATCGCCAATTTCTCTAAACCGAGATCAACAATCAAACCGGCAACCAACGACAACGGCAAACCAAAAAGCATCACGACCCCAGCAACGGGCACTGCCAAAACGTTGGCAATGATGCCCGTTGCCGATGGCAGACCGAAAACAAAAATCACGACTGGCATAACCCCAAGTTGTGCCGAAATGGTTGCCCCAACAAGTTGCCCCAACCATTTTGGGCGTCGAATGACTTGCGACATCCACTCGGCACCCAAACAAAGCCCGAGCGTGGCACCCACCGACATGAAAAAACCTATCGACCACGCCAAAAGTGGGTCGAGCATCAGATTCAACAACACCGTTAAGGCGATTAATCGCAATGTTCGCGTCGGGCGACCGATTGAATTTGTCAAATAGGCCAAACCAGCCATTGTCGCTGCACGCACCACCGATGGCTCGACTCTGGTGATGACAACAAACCAGGCCAACAAAACTAGAACCAACAAAACTCTGTTGCGACTGTGCAATCGTGAGACCAAAGGTGAAATTGCTGCCAATAGAAACGAGACATTCTGACCCGACACTGCAACGAGATGGGCCAGGCCCGAGTCACGAAATGCAGCGATCATCGAGTCTGACTGTTGAGTGTCGTCGCCGATTACAAGGCCCGTGAACAGCGATCTCTCGGCAAATCCGAGTGACTGCGCACCTTTGTTAATCAGCTTGCGAACCCGCTCGGCGCTGCGCATCAGTGGCGACGAAACAAAACGATCTTCTCCGACTATTTCGACCCGAAAGTTTCCTTTGATGTGTTGGGCCCGCCAATGTGATTCGCTTTGGTTGTCAAATCTCTCTCGATATCCGAGAACAAAAACCTGCTCGCCCATCTTGCAACCCGCCAAACGCCAGGCCTGGCGACCATATGCAAAAACAACAAACCGATCAGACTCGATTTCTAGTGTCACGCGGGTTGCGGGGCCGATATTGCGCGGGTCGCTCGCTATTTTTGCAATGCCCGAATATTGACCAATGTTTGTTCTGTGATATTCATTTGTCGCACGCCACGAGTTCAAGAGACCAAACATCAAAACTACGCCAACCATCCAAGTCGTTTTTGTTGACAGCCAAGATTTTGCGACACCAAACACGCAGGCAAAAACAACCATCATAAAAATCAGAGACCCGAGTTTGAGTTCGGCTCGCGTCATGCACAGATAGACGCCCACGCCAAGCACGATCAGCCAATCAGCGCGCCGCGCATCATACGATGTAGTCATGGCTGGTGGTTCACAAAAAAATGCGCGACCCTCGCGGTCGGCTTCGCCACAAAAATCGCGTCAACTTCGCGCCGTGCCCGATGGCATCGTCGCCCACCGCAACGCTGTTCGAAAAAAGGGTGGATTCATGGCCGTGGCCATCGCGCTTGTCATCTTGACAATTGGTCTTTTGATGTTGGCACTGCCGGGTTCATTGAGCGGTCTCGTCGGTTTTGTTCTTACGTTCGTTGCATTGCCCACGCTGCCCTTGTTTGGCGTGCCTGCATCTGGTGGTTTGACTGTTTATGGTCTCGGTTTTCTTTCGAGCATGGCGTTGTGGTTTGTGATTGGCCACTATGCGAGCCTTCGCGCGCTTCGCGCAGTTATCGCAAGTTGGCCTGAGTGGCGCAGTGAGTTTGGCCCCCTTGCAGTTGGTTTGGCACTTGGCTCGTTGATCTCACTTGGTTTGGCTGGGCTCATTCTCGGGGTGCTCTAGTCGACTTGCACGCGAGACAAAATCTCGCTCAATTTTGCAGGTCCGATGCCCCTCACCTTTAACAAATCTTCGACTCGGCTGAACACACCATATTTTTCGCGATAGGCAACTATCGCCTTGGCAGTTGCGGGCCCGACGCCCGGCAACTGCTCTAAATCGGGCACAGATGCCGTATTTACGTTTATCAACGCTGGGCTTGCGCCATTTGCACCACCTGCGACACCTGGCAACGCGGTGTTGCTTGCCGATATCGCCGCCCCACCCATTTGAGGTCGGCTAACAATCGTGTGCGGTTTCTCACCGCGCTTTGGCAAATAGATCTGTTCGCCGTCGTTCAACACAGTTGCCAGAT
>CAYOVI010000015.1:0-24358 GCA_964407365.1 uncultured Ferrithrix sp. | reverse complement strand
GACCTGCCGCGGCTCTTTGCCAAGTTGGTAGAGCCAAGATGTCGACACCGTCAAGTTTGACCGAGCCACCCGTGACGACATAACCAGGTTTACCCATGAGAGCCGCCGACAGCGTCGACTTGCCTGCACCATTCGGGCCCATAACCGCGTGAACCTCGCCAGAATTAATTGTCAACGAGACATCATTCAATATTTGAGTTTCGCCGACCGCGACGGCCAGATTTTTTATCTCGAGGGTCGTCACTTAGAGACCTCGATGAACACGTCACCATTTTCAACCGATGCAACAAATACCGGCACTGCTTGAGTCGCCGGCAGCGAGTTCGGCTTGCCCGTCTCGAGGCTAAACGAGCTCGCGTGACGACTGCATTCGATTTCTTTGGTGTCACACAAGACTTCACCTTGAGAAAGAGCGACATCTGCATGACTGCACTTGTCGCCTATGGCATAAACGCTTTCTTCGATGCGCACGACAGCAATCGCTCGATTGCCAATCTCGAATCGACGCGCTTTGCCCGAAACCAAATCACCTAGTTTGCAGACTTTGTGCTTCACGATTTTGCCCCAAGAAGTTTGGTGCTGACTCGATCATGCAAATCTCTGGTGAACGACAAGTCTGGAAGACGACTCAGAACTTCGTCAAAAAACCCGAGCACGACCAACCTCTCGGCGATCTCAGGTTGAATGCCACGACTCTCCAAATAAAAACGCTGGTCGTCATCGATCGGCCCAACTGTGCTGGCGTGGCTGCACTTGACATCATTGGTTTCGATTTCGAGATTTGGCACGCTCTCAGCCCAGGCACCGTCTGACAACGTGAGATTGCGATTCGTCTGAAACGCCTCGGACTTTGTCGCATTTTCGCGAATGCGAATAAGACCGGTGTAAACACTTTTTGCGGTGTCTTTGACCGCACCTTTGAAAAGCAGGTCGCTATGGGTGCGTGGTGCCGCATGATCTTGAAGAGTTCGAAAATCGTGCATCTGATTTGAATCGGCGAAATAAAGAGCGATTTGCTGGGCACTCGCGCCTTGGGCCTCAAGGCGAACCTCGGCTCGCATGCGCGCATAATCACCACCGAGAGCAACCGTGAACAACCGCATCGTCGAGTCGCGGCCACCAACGGCCTGCTGATAGCCAATCTGCCAAGTATCTGCGCCGAGTTCATTGATCGCGACATAAGTGATGCGCGCCGACTGAGCTGCCCGCACGTCGACAACCGGAACGATCAATGACCTGATTTGGCTAGCCGAGGCGAAACGCTCGACAACCGTCACCTCGCTGTTTTCACCAGCTTCAACGACCAACCTCGAATAGGCCACGACGCCAGATTCGTCGAGCACATGATTGAGCACAATAGGTTCGGCGAAGACCTGATTTTTTTCGACTTTGATGGCCGTCAATTGGGCGTGACGCGCGTTGAGATCTTCGAAAACGTCTGATGCCTTGCGGGGCAAAAGCGTCGTAGATTCAGAAATTGATTCTTTCGTCGAATCTGATGCAGAGATGCTTGTCACGACCTTGCCGGGCCTGAAACTGGCAAGATCGAGTTCGCCGATGCGGCTATAGCGCCAGATCTCTTCGTCGACAGTCGGTAGAGCGAGCGTGCTCATTTGCGTTTGCGCTTTTTCTTCTTGTTTTTCTTTTCTTTTATTTCGGCGGCAATGTCGTCGGCCATCGCATTGATGATCGCCTCGGCCTCGCTCAACACAGATGCCGCACTGCCGTCTTTGACGCTCGCTGGTTCGGCCGGCGTCGCTTTCGCCACGATCGAACCGTGCGCCCAACCTATGTCGACTGCACGATGCTCGAACTTGGCACACTCTTCGGGGCAACGCCACGGGGCATCAGGTGCCAGATCGAGCCGACATCGGCGCATTGCATCGCCATTTGAATAGGTGCGACTTTCAAAGTGTTTGCACTCAGTTCGCATCGACATAGAAGAAATTTTACTGCAGTTGGCTTGGCTCAGCCGACCGAACCTTCCATTTGCAATTCGATCAGTCGACTCCACTCGACCGCATATTCCATTGGAAGCGTTCGTGTCACCGGCTCGATGAAACCATTGACGATCATGCTCATCGCTTGCTCTTGAGACAAGCCGCGACTTTGCAGATAGAAGAGTTGCTCGTCGGCAATCTTTGAAACTGTTGCTTCATGGCCGATCTGCGCGTCGCGAGCACCGACTTCCATATATGGAAAAGTGCGACTCTCGCTTTGCTCGTCGAGAATCAGCGCATCGCACTGCACATGGCTCTTGCAGTTCGTCGCACCTTCTTCGACGCGCACAAGACCGCGATAGGCGGTGATGCCACCGTCTTTGGAAATCGACTTTGACACAATTTTTGACGATGTCTCTGAGGCCGCATGCACCATTTTTGCGCCTGCATCTTGGTGCTGACCGGCCCCGGCATAAGCCACCGACAAAACTTCACCAGTTGCTTTTGGCCCCATCAAATAGACGCTCGGATATTTCATTGTCAACTTTGAACCGATGTTGCCGTCAATCCACTCCATATGGCCCTCGGTTTCGACGCGCGCGCGCTTGGTCACCAAGTTGTAGACATTTGGCGACCAGTTTTGAATCGTCGTATAGGTGACATGTGCGCTCGGCTTGACCACAATTTCGACTACCGCCGAATGCAACGAGTCTTTCGTATAGACCGGTGCCGAGCAGCCTTCGATGTAATGCACCTTTGAGCCTTCGTCGGCGATGATCAAGGTGCGCTCGAACTGCCCAGCATTTTCTGAGTTGATTCTGAAATATGCCTGTAGCGGCATCTCACACTCGACACCTGGTGGCACATAAATGAACGAGCCGCCAGACCAGACAGATGTGTTGAGCGCTGCGAACTTGTTGTCGCCGGGCGGAATTACCGTGCCGAAATATTGCTTGACGAGTTCTGGATATTCGCGCAGTGCAGTGTCCATATCGCAGAACAAGATGCCGAGTTTTTCTAGGTCTTCTCGATTGCGATGAAACACGACCTCGCTTTCATATTGGGCCGTCACACCGGCCAAATATTTTCGCTCTGCTTCTGGAATGCCCAATTTTTCGTAGGTGTTGCGCATTTCCTCGGGCAAATCTTCCCATTCGTCAACCTGGGCAGTTGCTGGTTTTAAGTAGTAATAAATGTCTTGAAAGTCGATGTCGGGCATGTTGACGGCGAACCAATCGAGCATCGGTTTGCGCTCGAAAGTTTGAAGTGAACGCAGCCGCATTTTGCGCATCCACTCGGGCTCGCCTTTCCACCACGAGATCTGTTCGATTACGCCATCGTTGAGGCCTTTGACTGGTTCAAATGCATACTCGACGTCGTCGCTCCAACCCAGTTGGTATTTCGAAAGATCAAGGTCAAATGAGGTCACTTTTGATACTCCGCGGGGTGGGTTTTGAAGTTTTAGTGCTGGTTAATTAGCACTATCTGCATAGTAACAATTATTGGCCATAATTGCTCGCCCGAGACTGGTTGTTCGACACAGGTAGCGTGACGGTCTTCATGGAACGCTTTGGTCTTGTGGGTCTGCCCAATGCGGGTAAGTCATCTTTATACAACGCACTCACTGGTTCGAACGCGCTGGCAGCACCATACCCGTTTGCAACCAAAGACCCGAACATCGGCATGGCAAAGGTGCTCGATCCTCGTCTAGACGCGCTTGCAGAAATGTCAAAAACCCAAAAAATCGTTCACGCCACCGTCGAAGTCGTCGACATCGGCGGACTGGTCGAGGGTGCAAGCAAGGGCGAAGGTCTAGGCAACAAATTTCTTGCAAACATTCGCGAGGTCGATGCCATCGTCTTCGTTTTGCGAGCGTTTGCCAACGACGATATTCCAGGGCCGAGTGACCCACTCGAGCATTTGCGCGTGCTCGAAATCGAACTTGCACTCGCCGATCTCGAATCTGTCGAGACGAAAATAAATCGAATGCAAAAAGCTGCGCGAATGGACAAATCACTTGAAGACGAATTAAAGGCTTTGACAAATGCGCAAACAAACCTTGCCGAGGGTCGCCCGCTCTATCGTGCAACGCTTACAAAAGACGACTTGGCGCTTTTGGCGCCGCATTTTTTGTTGACAACACGACGGGTGTTGGCAGTCGTCAATGTCGCCGAAGACGACTTGGCGAGAATTCCTGAATTCGAATCACTGGTGCGCAAAGAACTTGCGCCACCAGGTTCGGCGAGTGCCAGCCAAGTCGAAGTGTTGGGCATGAGCGTGCAACTCGAGGCAGAAGCCGCACAACTTGACGCCAAAGATCGCAAAGAAATGCTCGAGGCACTTGGGCTTGGCGAGGGTGCCCTGCCTCGAATGGTGCGTTCGGCTTATCACCTGCTCGGCTTGCGAACATTTTTCACAACGGGCGAAAAAGAAACTCGTGCCTGGACTTTTCACGCTGGTTCAAAAGCCCCAGAGTGCGCCGGCAAGATTCATAGCGACTTGCAACGTGGCTTCATTCGCGCCGACGTAATCGCCTGCGACGAATTGCTGCGTATTGGTTCTTGGAACAAAGCCAAAGAACTCGGCAAGATTCGTGTCGAAGGAAAAGATTACGAAGTTGTCGACGGCGACACGCTTGAAATTCGCCACAATACATAGAGCTTGCGAGACCGTTCAACGACATACCCTGTAAATATGGGTGACAAGTTTGTTTTCAAAGCAGGCTGGCTGGTCTGCCAGGCCAAGGTGCTTTCGAGTTTGAACATCGCCGACACTCCACTGGCGCGTCGGCGCGGCTTGATCGGCCAAACCAAAGTTGAAACGCCACTTTTGATCGAATCTTGCAGATGGATTCACACGTTTGGGGTGAAGTGCGACCTAGATATTGCCTACCTCGACGAAGAGATGCGAGTGATAAAAATTCAAACTGTGCGCAGGCAACGAGTCGCGATGCCGGTCTTAAAGGCAAAGCACGTGCTCGAGGCAGGTGCGGGAGTTTTTGAAAATTGGGGTCTGGTCGTGGGGCACAAACTTGAAGCACGAGCAAATGACTAGCCAGATGACTGGCCAAACGACCAAAGATGATGGCGCTGCTCGCACGGGTGCGCTCGTCTTGGTAGCAACACCAATTGGCAACCTTGCAGATATTTCACAGCGAGCGATCGAAACCCTGAAAGATGCCGACGTAATTTGTTGCGAAGACACTCGACATTCGGGAAAACTTCTCAACCACATCGGTGCAACCGGCAAAAAATTGATAGTTGTCAACGAGCACACCGAATATGACGCGCGAGATCAAATTGTCAGCCTCATCACCGACGGAAAAACCGTCGCCCTGATAACCGACGCCGGCACACCGGGAATCAGCGACCCGGGCGAAAGACTCGTTGTCGCGGTGACTTCGGCCGGCTTGCAAGTTTCGGCAATACCCGGACCATCGGCATTGACGATGGCCTTGGTCATCAGTGGCTTGCCAACATCGCGTTTCGTATTTGAGGGCTTCATGCCGCGAAGCGGCGCCGATCGCTCTGAGCGGTTGGCAATGGCGACGACAGAATCTCGAACCACAATTTTTTATGAGGCACCCCACAGGTTGATCAAAACTCTTAGCGACTTGACAACGGCGTGCGGCGCGATGCGGCGCGTGGTGGTGGCACGTGAACTGACAAAGATGCACGAAGAGATTTGGCGGGGCACTTTGCAAGACGCGAGCATGCACTTTGCAAATTCAGAACCACGCGGTGAATTTGTGATCATTCTCGAACCAGCCAAACCACCCGCGCCACCAACCGACCAAGAATTGATCGAGGCAATTCGCGCCGAGATCGCAAAAGGTGTCAGCCGCAAAGATTCTGCTGCCCGAGTCTCTGCACGATTCGGTGTCGCCAAGCGCACGGTGTATGAACTCGCGCTGCAAGTTCGCGACGACGTTTAAGATATAAAGGTGAAAAAGTTCTCGGCGACGACGCCCATCTACTATGTCAACGCCAAACCCCACCTGGGTCACGCCTACACGACGATCGTCGCCGACGCAGTTTGCCGATGGCACAAGCTTTGTGGCGACGATGTTCACCTGTTGACCGGCACCGATGAACACGGCCTAAAGATTCAACAGTTCGCCGACGCCGAAGGGGTCTCGCCCAAGCAATTTGTAGACAAGATTGCGCCTTTGTTCGCCGACGCCTGGCAAAGACTCAACATCGATGTTGATGACTTCATTCGCACCACTGAAACTCGCCACAAAATTGGCGTTCAAAAACTTTTGCAGGCTTGCTATGACGCGGGCGATATCGAAGTAGACACCTATCGCGGCCACTATTGCGTTGCCTGCGAGGCCTACTACACGACAGAAGAGCTAGAGAGCGGCAAGTGCAAAATTCACAACACGGCCGCCCAATATGTAGAAGAAGAAAACTATTTCTTTCGACTATCGAGATATGAAGAAAAACTTCTCAAGTGGTATGCCGATCATCCAGATGCGATAAAACCTGACCATCGGGTCAACGAAGTGATTGGCTTCATCAAGCAGGGTCTTCGAGATTTTTCCGTGAGTCGTAAAACGCTCAAGTGGGGCATCGAATTGCCGTGGGATAAATCTCACGTGGCATATGTGTGGTTCGACGCACTTGCAAACTACATAACCGCACATGGTTACGGCGCCGATGAAAAACAGTTTTCTGCGCGCTGGCCCGTCGATTATCACTTCATCGGCAAAGACATCATTCGGTTTCACTGCGTTTATTGGCCGGCAATGCTCATGTCTGCAGGTTTAGAGCCACCAAAAGGTTGGGCCGTGGGCGGTTGGCTTTTGGTCGGTGGCGAAAAAATGTCTAAAACGACCGGCAATGTCGTCAACCCGCTCGACTTAATTGATGAAATCGGTGTTGATGGTTTTCGCTATTACGTTTTGGCCGACACCAACTATGGCAACGACGGCGACTTTTCATACGAAGGTCTGCTGTCACGATTCAATTCAGATCTCGCCAACAATTTTGGCAACCTCGCTGCTCGCGTCGCAACGGTCGTCGAGAAGAAATGTGGCGGAATCGGGCCCGAACCGTCGGCAAATAGCCCGCTTGCAAAAATTGCGGACGAAAGTGTGGTCGCGACGATTCGTGAGTGGCAGAACGTTCAACCAAGTCGCGCTCTCGATGCCACATGGTCATTGATTCGTGCTACCAATGCGTTTCTCGAAACCAACGAACCCTGGAAGATGGAACCGGGCAAAGAACTCGACGTCATCATGGGCGACGCGCTCGAAGCACTGCGTATCGTGACAATTTTGGCAAGCCCAGCGATGCCAAAAACTTGCCAAGATGTCTGGCAGCGACTCGGCATGAGCGGCAACGTCTCAGATCAACGAATCGGCACCGACACAAAATGGGGTCGCTACCCCGGTGGCACCAAGGTGACCAAGGGCGAGCCGTTGTTTCCGAGAAAAAAAGCTTGAGTTCGACCATCATGCAACCCCAAGAAGCAGAGTGGGTTGACACTCATTGCCACGTGACCTACGAAGACATACCCGGTGGTGCCGACGCGGCACTTCAGGCGGCGCGCGATGCCGGGGTCAAACGAATGATCACGATTGGCACCGACCTAAAGACATCAAAAGCCGCCATCGATTTGTCGACAGCAAACAAAGACGTCTTTGCGACCGTTGGCTTGCACCCGCACGACGCCAAGAACGGCCTCGATGGTCTGCATGAATTGCTCGACCACAAAAGAGTCGTGGCAATCGGCGAATGCGGGCTCGACTATTTCTACGATCATTCAGACCGTCAAATTCAGCGCGAGATTTTTGCCGCGCAGATTGCGCTCGCTCACCAGCATCAACTGCCCCTCGTAATTCACACCCGCGAAGCATGGGACGAAACTTTTGAAATACTCAACACATGTGGCGTGCCAGAGCGAACAATTTTTCACTGCTTCACCGGCTCGCCTGTCGAAGCCAGACGATGTCTTGAGATCGGCGCATTCATCTCTTTTTCGGGCATTGTCACTTTCAAAAAAGCACCAGAGATAAGAGATGCTGCAAAAATTTGCAGCGCCGACAGAATGCTCGTCGAGACCGACAGTCCGTTTCTTGCACCCGTGCCACATCGAGGTAAAACAAACCAGCCTGCATATCTGGTCGAGGTTGGTGCATGCCTGGCCGAAGTACGAAACGTTTCGATAACAGAAATCGCCAGACAAACGACGCATAACGCCACGATTGCTTTCCCGGGTATCGCTGCGTAACCTGACTTTGTTGCAACTATCGACCTTCGAACGACGCCGAATTGCGGTGGCAGCTGTTATCACGCTTCTTTTTTTGCCGCTGCTTATGATCAACCAAGACAGCGACAAAACCTCTGATTCGGTCGCTGTGGTCACCACCACGACGCAAGTTGACGTTGGTCTCAGCCCTGAGTCAGAAGATGGTTCGCTTGAACCGATCATTTTGGGTGGACCTTCGCCCGTGGTGCAAGACGGTTCGGCGCAAATTGCTTATCCTGCGACCAATTTGGCTGGCATTCAGGTGATTGCTTCATATAGCAACTTCGAAGGCGCGCCAGACATCGTTTGCTACTTGCCCCAGGCGCCGCTTGGCATCAAGATTTCGGTGCAAAATCTAAATAATGCACGCACGACGACATGCACAAATGTCTTTCGCACATCTCTGCCGTCGGGTGTGACGATGCTCTTGCACACGAAAGTTTTCGAGAATCTCGCAAACATCGTCGACGCACCGATACCCGTGGTTGCTTCCTGGTGACATTTTCTCGCAACGAAGTCGTCGCCATGCTTGACGGCAACGGCCTGGCGCCTCGTCGTGCGTTTGGTCAAAACTTCGTCGTTGATGCAAACACCGTGCAAAAAATCGCCAGACTTGCCGATGTCGGTAGTGGCGACTTCGTGCTCGAAATTGGCGCGGGTCTCGGTTCGTTGACGCTTGCACTGGCCGAAACTGGCGCAAGCATCGTCGCCGTCGAAATCGACAATGGCTTGGTCGAGGTTCTTCGGGCCAACACAAAACATCTGGCCAATGTCGAGGTGATTCACGCCGATGCGCTCGAACTCGACTGGCAACCACTGCTGGTCAAATCTCGCAATTGGCACGTCGTGGCCAACTTGCCATATAACGTGGCAACAATCATCGTCGCCGATCTATTAGACGGCATGCCAGCTGTCGAGCACATGTTGGTGATGGTGCAAAGCGAAGTCGCAGATCGATTGGTCGCTCGCGCGGGCACAGAGGCCTATGGTGCGGTCAGCGTCAAGGTCGACTATTGGGCAAATTCGAAAATCGTCGCACAAGTGCCACCTTCGGTTTTTTTCCCGCAACCCCGAGTCGAATCGGCGCTCGTCGAAATTCGTCGACGCAGCCAACCCGCGGTTGCAGACGTTGTCGCCAAAGAACTATTTGCTCTCGTGCGTGCCGGGTTTGCCAAGCGCCGCAAAATGTTGCGCCGAGCCTTGGTCGATATCGCCACATCCGACGATTTTGCAACGGCAGATGTGAACCCCGAGTCACGTGCCGAACAACTTGATTTGGCGGCATGGGGTCGACTGCGCCAAGCAATCGACAAACGCCTAGTGACCCGGTCATCATGAGCACTCAAGTCGTTTCGCTTATCGCACCGGCAAAACTGACGCTCGCTCTTCGCGTCACGGGAATTCGACCCGATGGCTTTCATCTGATCGACGCCGAGATGGTGACTCTCGAGCTGGCCGATGAACTGTTGGTTGACACGACGCGAACCGGTCTCGAAATCGACGGAAGTTTCAGCAAAGATCTCGTCGCCACTGACGACAACCTTGTGGTTCGCGCGTTGAAACTTGCCAATCGCCAAGCGCACGTAAAAATCACCAAAAATATTCCGTCTGGCGGGGGTCTGGGTGGTGGCTCTGCAGATGCCGCAGCAATCTTGCGTTGGGCAGGTTTCAAAGATCTGGCGAGCGCAGCCAAACTCGGGGCCGATATCGCTTTTTGCATGGTTGGCGGCAGAGCGCGGGTTTCTGGCATCGGCGAAATTGTGAGTTCACTCAAAAAAGTTGATCGCGAAATCACCTTGGTCGTGCCGCCCTTTCGCGTTTCGACACCCGAGGTTTATCGCGCTTTTGATCAACTAACTAACTTTTGCAAAACGCCCCTCAGGCACTCTGGCGTCAACGATTTAGAGCCGGCCGCGCTGATTGTCGAACCGCGACTGATTGAGTGGAAGCAAAAAATCACTCAAGTTTGTGGTTTCGAGCCAACTCTTGCTGGCAGTGGCTCGACTTGGTGGCTCGACGGCAATTTTGCCAACCTCGCTTCGCAATTGCCCGATGCCACGGTCATCACCACCCGCACCAATTAAAAAAGGGTGAAGCGGGGCGAGCTATTTGTTGCGTTGATGACGGGTACGGCGAAGCATCTTCTTGTGCTTCTTTTTGCGCATTCGCTTGCGGCGACGCTTGACCAGTGATCCCATGACTCGCAATACGATATCTGAAACCAACGGCAAACGACACACAAAATTCGCTACCGTGGTGATGTCAGCCCGCACCCGCTCCGGGGTCGTTCAATGGCAGGACAACGGGTTTTGGTCCCGTCTATAGGGGTTCGAGTCCTCTCCCC
Source organism: uncultured Ferrithrix sp. (assembly GCA_964407365.1). Classification (GTDB taxonomy): domain Bacteria; phylum Actinomycetota; class Acidimicrobiia; order Acidimicrobiales; family Ilumatobacteraceae; genus BACL27. The sequence continues at coordinate 13,819 of CAYOVI010000015.1, read as the reverse complement.
GGAACTTTGATCGATCGCTAGTCGCGTGCCGAGCCATGAACAGATCGTGTATAAAGGTTGCGTGTCGGTATATGCAATTGTCCTAGCCGCTGGCGAGGGCACACGAATGCAGTCCACCCGGCCAAAACCACTGCACAAAATTTGTGGCCAAGAAATGATCATTCATGTGATCAATTCACTCAAAGAGCTGCAGGTCAAAAAGACGGTTGTGGTCGTCGGGCATGGGGCCAAACAAGTCACCGAGATAGTCACCAAACAGTCGCCCAAGTGGGCCCACGTATCTTTTGCCGAACAAAAACAACAGCGTGGCACGGGTGACGCAACGATCGTCGGATTAACCGAAATAGATGCCCTGGCGGGTGCGACCAGCGAAGTCTCTGACACTTCAACAATCATCGTCATGCCTGGCGATACCCCGTTGTTGAAGACGAGCACGATTTCGACCCTGGTCAATGAACACCAAAATTCAAAAAATGCCGCAACAGTTTTGACCGCCTTCGTCGACGCCCCAACTGGGTACGGACGAATATTGCGCGCCAAAGACGACCGAGTCTTGAAAATCGTCGAAGAGCGCGATGCCTCGCAAGAAATCAAATCGATCAACGAGATCAACACCGGTATTTACGCCTTTAGGCGCGACCTCTTGGGGCCCGCCCTGCGCCGCATTTCAAACAAAAATTCGCAATCTGAGTATTACCTCACCGACGTCGTCGAGGTTTTGGCCAGCATGGGTCACCACATCGGGTCGCATACGGCGCCTGCAAACGAAGTCAGTGGCGTAAATGACAGATGGCAACTGGCACTGGCCGAACGAGAGTTGCGCGAACGCACCAACACCGCTTGGTTGATGTCGGGTGTGACAATGATCGACCCCAAACAAACCTTTGTTGATGTCACTGTAAAAATCGGCAGAGAAGTCACCCTGTTGCCGGGCACATTTCTGCAGGGCAACACTGTGATTGAAGACAACTGCGAGATCGGTCCCAATACGAGACTCGTCGACACGTTCGTTGGTGCTGGGGCAAGAGTCGAAATGACCAACGCCCGCGAGGCCAAGATCGGTAAAAACGCAAAAATCGGACCATTTGCAAATCTGCAACCCGGCTCGGTCGTGCCCGATGCGGGCTAAAAAGTCACCGAGCGGTTCGTTCTAAGATGGCTCACAGTGAATAAAACCATCGACAAAGTCACCACCAAAAGAATGGCCATATATTCGGGTCGCACGCACCCGGCACTGGCCGAAGAAGTCGCACAACATTTGAACGTTCAACTTGGTGATGCCAACATCGTCGAGTTTGCCAACGGAGAACTTCGACCAAGATTCGGCGAGAGCATTCGCGGTGGCGACGTTTTCATCATGCAGACACATTGCAGCCACGACGGACGCAGTATCAACGACTCGATCATGGAGCAATTGATAATGATCGACACTGCATATCGCGCCTCGGCAAAACGCGTCACAGCGGTATGTCCTTTTTATGGATATGCGCGCCAAGATCGCAAAGCCGAAGGTCGTGAACCGATCACCGCCCGATTAATCGCCGACATGTTCAAAGCAGCCGGCTCGAAGCGCATGGTTTCGGTTGACCTGCACAGCGGACAAATTCAAGGCTTCTTTGAAGGACCAGTCGACCACTTGACGGCGATTCCGGTGCTCGAACAATATGTTCGCGACAACGCTCGTGAAGGCCTGGTCATTGTTTCACCCGATGCAGGCAGAGTAAAAGTCGCCGAACGATTCGCCCAACATCTTGCCGACATGAGCGCTGATGTTGCATTCATCAACAAGCGTCGACCGAAACACACAGCGAACGTCGCCGAGGCAAAAGAAGTCATCGGTGACGTCGAAGGTCGGCTGTGCATTCTCGCCGACGACATGATCGACACCGGTGGCACGATCTGCAGCGCAGCCGAGTTGCTTTATGCGCGCGGGGCCAAAGAGGTTTGGGCGATGGCTACTCACGGCGTGCTTTCTGGCCCTGCAGTTGACCGCTTGAACAAGTCACGAATCTCGCGAGTGGTGCTGACAAACACGTTGCCACTCTCACCAGAAAAGCGCATCGCAAAATTCGAGATTCTGTCGGTGGCAAAAATTTTGGCAGATGCGCTCTCGGCTGTGTTCGAAGACACGAGCGTAAGCGAGCTTTTCGGCGGCGAAAACCAAGCCTAAAAACCGCCAGGTTTCAAGGGATATTGCCCCTATTTTTGTGGCAACTTTCAGCTTTGACCCTTAGAATAAAAAGCCGTCATTTAGTTGGCGACATAATCGATTTTCGGAGCATCCATGGCAACATCACTCAAAACAAAAATTGGTCGCGAGGTTGGCAGCGCAGAATCGCGCCGACTTGTTTCAGCCGACCAAATTCCCGCCGTTGTCTATGGCCATGGGATGACGCCGGTGAAAGTGACCGTTGATCGCCGCGATTTGCGTCTCGCACTTGCTGGTCCGGCTGGCACCAACACAATTCTCGAGCTCGAAGTTGGCGACGTGAAATATCCCGCGATCGTCAAAGAATTGCAGCGTGACCCGGTCAAGCGCGTCGTGCGACACGTCGACTTCATGCAAATTTCGCTCACCGAGTTGATCACGATGGATATTCCGGTGCATCTCAAGGGCACCGCAAAGGCAGTTCTTGCCGAGGGCGGTTTGGTCGACGCAACAGTCAACACGATTCAAGTGCGTGCGACTGCGGCAAACATTCCGAACGAGATTTTGATCGATGTCACCAACATGGGCATGGAAGACGTCATTCATCTTTCAGAAATTCAACTTCCAAACGGTTGCACCGCAATTGGCGACCCAGATCTTGTTGTCGTCACCGTGCTTACAACCAAGGTCGAAGAAGTCGCACCTGTCGTGGCTGCCCCTGTCGAGGGTGAAGCCGCTGCTAGCGCACCTGCAGAGGGTGCCGCAGCTGGCGCTGCTAGCGCACCTGCAGCCGGTGGCGCACCTGCAGCCGGTGGCGCACCTGCGGGCAAAGCCAAACCAACGGCGTAAAACTAATGGCGCTGTTCGGTCGCTTGAAGCGACCTGAGCGTCGCGGTGCCGAGTTTGATTTTTTGATAGTCGGTTTGGGCAACCCTGGCGACAAATATGCGCGCACGAGACACAATGTCGGTTTTGAAGCAATTCAAGAAGTTGCCACGAGACTGAAGGTCTCGCTCAAAGCAGGTCGCGACCGGGCGCTGTTCACCGAAGTGAACAGCCAAACTAAGTCGGGCAACAAACATTTGTTGCTGGCGATGCCAACGACGTTCATGAATGAATCGGGCAACGCCGTGGGTTCGCTCGCCCGACGCTTTGCCATCGACGACCCGCTGAAAATCATCGTCGTGCACGATGAACTCGACTTAGAACCTGGCAAAGTGAAAATAAAATCGGGTGGCGGCCTGGCTGGGCATTACGGCCTGCAGTCGATAACCAAGCATCTCAAAACTCAAGACTTTTTGCGGGTGCGAATCGGTGTTGGCAAACCACCATCAAAAGAACAAGGCGGAGATCATGTTTTGTCAAAAATACCGACTGCAGAGCGCAACTTGCTCGACGTCGCAGTTCAAATCGCCGCAGACGCCGTCGAGTTGATCGTTGCCGAAGGCCTTGATGCTGCGATGCGCAACATCAACTCTCGCTAGGCGCACAACAGAATGTCGAGTCTCGGCGCGCTACATGAGCTAGCGCCAACCCTAAGTTTTGAGCCGGCATTGAGCGCGGCTCTCGGTGAGCAGAGCGCCTCGATAATTTGCGCCGATCACACTCAAGCATTGCTTTTGGCAGGTTTGGCCCAACGCACCGAGAATGAAATCATCGTCGTTGCCACGCCAACTGGCATGATGGCCAACCAATTGCGCGATGACCTTCTCGGGTTTTTGTCTGAGCGCGATGTTTCACTCTTCCCAGCATGGGAGACACTGCCCTTTGAGCGAGTCAGCCCAAATTGCGAGACCATGGGTCGCCGACTCGAAGTTTTGTGGCGCGTCAAAAACGACCGACCAAAAATTATCGTCACTGGTGTGCGTGCTCTCTTGCAGCACCTCAGCAGCACGGTCGAAGAACCCTTGGAGATTGCCCCGAAATCGCAGCTCGACACCGAATCTCTAGTTGCGACGCTCGCCAAGTTCGGTTATCGGCGTGAAGAAATCGTCGAACACCGTGGCGAGTTTGCTCGTCGTGGTTCGATCATCGATGTTTTTCCGTCGACGGCAGACGCACCGGTTCGCATCGACTTATGGGGTGACGAAGTCGACAGGCTCACGACTTTCAACGTAAACGATCAACGAAGCACCGATGACCTAGATTTCGTTCGCATCTTTCCGGCTCGCGAGATGATCATCAACGAGAAAGTCGCAGGCAAAGCACAAAAGTTGATCGCCAAAGAGCCATGGGGCCAAGAAAACTGGGACCGCATCTCTCAATCGATGACGTTCGATGGCATGGAGTCATGGTTGCCGTGGGTCGCAACCGACGACGAGGTGCTCACCGATGTCTGTGGCAAACATGCCCCGATGCACATCGTGCTGATCGAGCCAAGGCGCATGCGTGACCGTGCGCGCGACCTGATCGCCGAAGAAGACGATCTGGCTCGCGCTCTGGCCTCGACTTGGGCGCGAGACCCCGAGCAGAAATATCCGCGTCTTCATTCTGAAATCGACACATTTTTGAAAAACACCTCGGCAAAGTCGATAATTTCACTTAGTCCAGTCGCCGACTCGCCAAACTCTTCGACAGTCGTCTCGTCAACTTGGGGCCAGGCAACCGGTGACACCGAGGCGTTGGCAAATCGCATCTTGCGACTCGTCACAAAAAAATTTCGAGTCGTAATTTGCGCCGAAACATCCAGCTCGGCCCAACACTTCAACGAGCTTCTCACACTCGAGGGCGTCACCGTTCGCTCACCTGAACATGGCGCAGATTCAATTGCCAAACCGGGCGTGTCGATTGTTGTGGCGAGCCTCAACAATGGCTGCATTCTCAACCACCACGAGTTGGCGATAATCACCGAAAGCGATCTGACCGGTCGTCGCCGCACTCATCGCAACGTCAAGCCGCCCAAGCGAGGCTCTTCGAGCATCTTCGAAGATCTAAAACCTGGCGACTATGTCGTGCACCAAGTTCACGGAGTCGGCAGATATCTGGGCATGACCAAACAATCAATGGGTGGCATCGAGCGCGACTATTTGCACCTGCAATACAACAACGGCAACCTATATGTGCCGACCGACCACATAGACGCGATTCGTCAATACGTCGGTGGTGAGTCGCCGACACTAAACCGCATGGGCGGCACCGACTTTGCAAAAACAAAGTCTCGCGTTCGCAGCGCGGTGCGTGAAATCGCCCAAGAACTTGTCGTTCTCTATCAACGCCGAGTTTCTGCTGTTGGCCATGCATTTGCCCCAGACACCGCATGGCAAGACGAGATGGAGGCGGCATTTCCCTACGTTGAAACACCAGACCAGCGCACGGCGATAGTCGAGACAAAAGCCGACATGGAGCGTGAAGTGCCGATGGATCGTCTCGTCTGTGGCGATGTGGGTTTTGGCAAAACAGAAGTCGCAGTTCGAGCGGCATTCAAGTGCATTCAAGACGGCAAACAAGTCGCCGTCTTGGTGCCAACGACGCTGCTCGCGTCGCAACACGGCGCGACTTTTGCCGAAAGGTTCGCCGGCTATCCGATTCGCGTCGAGGTCTTGTCTAGATTTTTGACTGCCGCTCGCGCAAAGAAAGTAGTGGCACAACTTGCCTCGGGCGAAATCGACTGCGTGATCGGCACGCACCGACTATTGCAAGAAGGCATCAAGTTCAAAGACCTAGGTCTGCTAATTGTCGACGAAGAGCAGAGATTTGGCGTTCAACACAAAGAGCAAATGAAGCAATTGAAGACGAACGTCGACGTGCTGACGCTGACCGCCACGCCGATACCCCGCACGCTCGAAATGAGCCTGGTGGGCATTCGCGACATGTCGTTGTTGCACACTCCGCCAGCCGATCGCCAACCGATACTCACCTTTGTTGGCCAAGAAGACGACAGGGTTGCAACGGAGGCAATCAGACGCGAACTTTTGCGTGACGGTCAAGTGTTCTGGGTTCACAACCGCGTCAAGACGATTGAAGATCGGGCACGAACACTGCGCCAACTCGTGCCAGAGGCTCGCATCGTCGTCGCACACGGACAAATGGACGAATCAGTTCTAGAGCAGACGGTTCAAGATTTTTGGGAAGGAAAATTTGACGTGCTCGTGTGCACGACGATAATCGAAAGCGGCATCGACATGCCCTCGGTCAACACGCTCGTCGTTGAACGAGCCGACTTGCTGGGGCTCGGTCAATTGCATCAACTTCGCGGAAGAGTTGGACGCAGCGGCCAACGAGCGTACGCATATCTGTTTCATCCACGTGAGCGCGCGCTGTCAGAAGACGCCTATGAGAGATTGCGCACAATCGGCGAAGCCACTGAACTCGGCAGTGGCTTCAAAATTGCGATGCGCGACCTCGAAATTCGTGGAGCAGGCAACTTGCTCGGCGAAGCACAGAGCGGTCACATCGCTGCAGTTGGCTACGACCTTTATTGCCAACTCGTGACAGAAGCGGTGGCCGAAATGAAGGGCGAGGTGCCACAGGTTGCCGTCGAACTAAAAATCGACGTACCAATCACGGCTTTTTTGCCAAACGATTATGTCTCGAAAGAAGAATCTCGACTCGACGCATATCGCCGACTTGTCGCCGTCAAATCGCAGGCCGATGTCGACGACATTCGAAATGAGTGGCAAGACCGCTATGGCGATCTACCAGAGCAAGCTGCTGCTTTGCTCATGGTCGGCTCGTTGCGAGCTGAATGCCATCGACTTGGTTTGCGCGAAGTTGTTTTCGCCGACGGCCGGGTGCGACTTGCACCGATCAGCTTGAAAGCCAGCGAGTCGATGCGACTTGTGCGCTTGTCGCCAACGGCCACCTATCGCGAACAGACCGGCGAATTGAACATCGCCATTCCACGGGGGCAAGACGCGACGACATATCTCGTTGGGTTCATGCAAGAGCTTGTCGAACCACAACAACTAGTGTGAGTGCGATGAAAAACATTGACCATCGATTCGCAAAATTGGCACTGCTGTCAACCTTGGCGATTTTTTCATCTTCGTGTGGCTCGAATTCGAACATGGCCGCAGAGATAAACGGTCGCAAGATTTCTCGCACCGAACTTGAACAGACGGTGCTCGACTTAAGCGATGCAGGTCAGACCCCCGTCGTCGACGGAGAGGTTGATGGTGAGACGGTGCGCGGCATTTTGTCGGCACTTGTGCAGGGTGCGGCCACCGATCAATTTTTGAAACTTTATGACCAAGAAATTACGGAAGCCGATCGAGACGAGGTCAAGGCAAAGATCGCCCAAAACACAGACACTTCGACATACACACAAAACTTAAAAGATCTGATCGTCGAATTGAACGCAGGCACACTCGCCGTGAGTCGCGTTGTCGCACCAGATGCCAAAAAAGCCGCCGAAATGTACGAACAGGCACCGGCCTCTTTGGGTGTTTTATGCGTGCGACACCTGGTCGTGGCAACTGAAGCAAAGGCAAATGAAGCACTCGCCAAATTTGCAAAAGGCGTTGAATTTGCAACCTTGGCTGGTGAGTTTTCAACCGAGCCGAACGCAAAGCAAACTGGTGGCGCTCTGGGTGGCAACGACAACGCCTGCATCACACTCAGCGAATATCAAAGTGGTTTTGACACCGATTTTGTGGCTGGTGCGCTCTCGGCAAAACCAGGCGTCGCCTCTGGCCCGATCAAGTCGAGTTTCGGATATCACGTTATTTATGTGCGACCTTTCACCGAAGTCGCCGAAGATATATCGAAACTTCTTGAAAAAGATGCCGGAGCAAACCTTTTGACCGGATATCTCGCGACGACAAAAATCAAGGTCAACTCGAGATATGGCATTTGGAATGCAGCCCGCGGTGGCATCGTCGCTGGCTAAAAGAGCGAGCAAATACCGCCAATGACGGCGCACATCACAATTGTTGGGCTGGGGCCAGGTTCTGACCACATGATCACCGAACAAACATTGCAGCGAATCAAAGATTCGAGCCATCGCTTTGTTCGAACAAAGCAACACCCGAGCTCACATCTCGTAGAAAATGCAACCAGTTTTGACGACGAATATGAAAAACACGAAAAATTCGAGCAGGTCTACGAGGCAATTGCCGACAAACTAATCGCTGCAGCCCAAAAACATGGCGACATCTTGTATGCCGTGCCAGGTTCGCCACTCGTTTTAGAGCACACGGTTCAACTTTTGCTCCAGAGCAAGTCAATAAACACGACCGTGATTCCGGCCATGAGTTTTCTTGATATCGCCTGGGCTGCACTCAAAATTGACCCTGTTGATTCGGGTGTGCGCATGATCGATGGGCATCGATTTGCCGAACTGGCTGCCGGCGAGACGGGGCCATTGCTCGTTGCCCAGTGTCACGCAAATTGGGTGCTTTCAAACATAAAACTCGCACATGAGTCTGCAAACGGCGACGAGCCTGTCGTGATTTTGCATCATTTGGGTTTGGACGACCAAAAAATAATCGAGACTTCATGGCAAAACCTCGATCGCGAGATCGAACCAGACCATCTGACTTCTATCTACATCGAAAAATTGTCTACGCCGATTGCTGGCGAGATGGCAAAGTTACATGAATTAGCCAGAACATTGCGTGAACAATGCCCATGGGACGAAAAACAAACCCACGAGTCTCTGGTGCGCTACCTGATCGAAGAGACATACGAAGTCGTCGATGCAATCACTGCGCTAGATGCCGATGACCAATCAACCGATGAAAAGTTCATCGAAGAACTCGGCGATTTGCTTTATCAAGTCGAGTTTCATGCGACCATCGCCGAACAACAGGGCAGGTTCACGATTGCCGATGTTGCTCGCTCTATTCACGAAAAACTCGTGCGACGCCACCCCCACGTGTTTGGCGACGTCGTCGTCGACTCGGCAGACGAAGTGGTCGCAAACTGGGACTCGATCAAGGCCAAAGAGCGTGGCAAGGCAAACAAAAATTCGGTGTTTGAGGGCGTTGCGAACTCGTCGCCATCGCTCATGTATTCGACCAAATTGCAAAAACGTGCCGCAGAGTTCGGCTTTGACTGGCCAGACAAAACCGGCGCATCGGCCAAGATCGTCGAAGAGCTAGCCGAATTGTCGAGAGCAGTTGACACCAAGCAAGCCCCGGGCGAAATTGCCCTCGAACTCGGAGACGTCTTGTTCAGCGTGGTTAATCTGTCGCGTCATCTCGGCCTAGATGCCGAGACGGCACTGCGATCTGCCGCCGACAAATTTCGCAACAGATTTCAACATGTGGTTTGGCTGGCCGAAGAGAGAAATCTAGATCTGACGAAGTGTTCGCTCGAACAACTAGATGAACTTTGGGAAATTGCCAAACTAAAATAGATAACAATGACGACCATCAAAAAAGTGCACGCACGTGAAGTGCTCGACTCGCGTGGCAACCCGACCGTCGAAGTCGAGATAACCCTCGAATCTGGGGCCTTTGGTCGGGCGATCGTGCCGTCTGGGGCGTCAACAGGTGAGCACGAAGCTGCCGAACTGCGAGATGGTGGCCCGCGGTTTTTGGGCAAAGGTGTCGCAAACGCTGTCAAAAACGTCAACACCGAAATTGCCAATTTAATCGTCGGCCTCGACGCCGCTGATCAAGAAAACATCGACACAAAAATGATTTCACTCGACGCCACTCCCAACAAGTCACGTCTCGGGGCGAACGCGATTTTGGGTGCGAGTCTTGCGATTGCCCACGCAACGGCAAACGACAAAAAAATGCCCCTGTTTGAATCGATTGGTGGCGAATCTGCAGTCACGATGCCCGTGCCGATGATGAACGTGATGAATGGCGGCGTTCATGCCGACAACAACATCGACCTTCAAGAGTTCATGATCATGCCGATTGGCGCCTCGAGTTTCACGCAAGCACTTCAGTGGGGCGTCGAGACCTATCACACCCTGAAGTCGCTGCTCAAGACAAAAGGTTTGTCAACCGCCGTTGGCGACGAAGGTGGCTTTGCCCCGAATCTATCCAACAATGAATCAGCCATCGAGTTTTTGGTCGACGCGATCACCACGGCAGGTTTCAAACCAGGAAAAGACATTTCCATTGCGCTCGACCCGGCGATGAGCGAGATCTACAAAGACGCACGATACAACCTTGCCGGTGAGAACAAAATCTTCACGAGTGATCAACTTGTCGACTGGTGGGCCAAACTCGTCGATCGCTACCCCATTGTCTCGATCGAAGACGGAATGGCCGAGAACGACTGGGAGGGTTGGAGTGCGCTTTCAAAAAAACTTGCACCTAAGGTGCAACTCGTCGGCGACGATTTGTTCGTCACGAACCCGAGCCGTCTGCAACTTGGCATCGACAAAAAAGTTGCGAACAGCGTTTTGATCAAAGTGAACCAAATCGGCACTCTGACCGAAACTCTGCGCACGGTCGCATTGGCGAACTCAAACCAATACACCAGTGTCATGAGCCATCGCAGCGGTGAAACAGAAGACTCAACAATCGCCGATCTGGCTGTGGCTACAAATTGCGGTCAAATCAAAACTGGTGCACCAGCACGCAGCGACCGAGTTGCAAAATATAACCAGTTGTTGCGCATCGAACAAGAGCTTGGGTCGCGCGCCAAGTATCCCGCGCTCTTTGGGCGCTCCACCAAATAACGCAATCCGCGAGCCAAAATAGAGATATGGCCACCCCGACCACTTCACGTTCGATCGGCGCGCGTCGCAGCAGGTTTGCAATCGTTCCAGTGGGCACGCTGTTTGTTGTCGCGGTTTTGCTTGCGCTGTTCGTGCTACCAATGCGCACCTGGATGAATCAGCGCAATAGTGTGGCTGAAAAAAACCAGCAATTCGCCGCATTCGAAGACATCAATTATGCACTTCAAGAAGAAGTCGACGTCTTGAAAACACCCGAAGGAGTCCAAGAAGCGATCAGATCGCAATTGGGCTATCTAGCTGCAGACGAAAAGCGAGTGCCGATGCTCGATTTACCCCCGGCGACAGCAGACCTGCCTGATAAGTGGCCATATACGGTTGTGACAAATATTTTGCAAGTGCGCACCGCCCTGGCGATTCGAAACAGTGGCGTAGAGATTTTGAATCCACTTCAGCCATAGCGGCAAAATCATATAGATTCATCTAGTCAGTTCTAAATAGGGAGACGTCTTGGCTGGAAGCATTTTGGGCAATCGAGTATTGCGCAAAGAAGACCCGAAATTTTTGACCTCGGGCGGCAGATACATCGAAGACATGAACGACGAGCCGATGTTTGCTGGCGCACTTCACGTCACTTACGTGCGCTCAACAGTGGCACATGCAAAGATTTTGAAAATTGATCTTTCGGAGACCCAAAAATCACCGGGTGTGGTCGCGGTTTTCACCGCGCAAGATCTTGGCCTTGTTGAAGAGCCGTCAAATTTTAACCCATTGGCAAAGCGTGCGCATTTGGCGATTGGCAAAGTTCGTTGGGTCGGTGAACTAATCGCCGCGATCGTTACCGAACGCGCCGACCAAGGCGAAGACGCGATCGAGCGCGCAGTGGTCGAATATGAAACACTCGAGCCGCTCGTCGACCTAGAGCATGCGATGAAAAGCAAAACGCTGATCTACGAAGAGTGTGGCACCAACATCGTCATGGGCACCGTAGAAATGGGCATGCCCGACAACACTGGTGACGAGTTGTTCAAAGACTGCGAGGTGGTCGTCAAAGGTCGATTCATGAATCAACGCGTTGCCCCCTGTCCCCTCGAAGTGCGGGGCTCGGCAGCAACATGGATAGATGGTCGATTGCATCAGTGGATTTCAACCCAACACGCCCAAGGTGTTCGCGCAGATGCCGCGAAGGCCAACAAAATTGATGCCGAGAAAATTCGGATCATCACCCCCGACGTGGGCGGCGGTTTTGGGGCGAAAATCAGCGCATATTCTGAAGAGCTTCTGCTCGGCATCATCTCAAAGCGTCTCGGCAAACCGGTGCGTTGGCGTGAGACCCGAAGCGAGTCGATGATCAGCCTTGGTCATGGTCGCGCGCAACTTCAATACGTGACAATCGGCGGCACTAGATCGGGCCGAGTCACCGCATATCAATTGAACGCAATTCAAGATTCGGGCGGTTGGGTCGACGTAGGCACCGTGCTCGCGCCTTTCATGACCCGACCAATGGCCCAAGGTGTATATGACATCGAAAGAATGGAGTGTCGCACCACCTCGGTCGTCACCAACACGACGCCCGTTGTCGCCTATCGCGGCGCAGGAAGACCCGAGGCGACGGCGGCCATCGAGCGAGCGATCGACATGTTTGCGGCCGAAATCGGCAAAGACCCCGCAGAGGTGCGTCGGATGAATTTGATTCCCAAATTCAGCGAGCCACACAAGACAAAAATCGGACATACCTATGACGTCGGCGACTATGGCGCGGCGCTCGAAAAAGCAATGACGGTCGCCAAATATTCAGAAGCGCGGGCCGAACAGGCAAAACGACGTGAACGAAAAGACAAAGTTCAACTCGGCATCGGTGTGAGCGTCTACGTCGAGATCACCGGTGGCGTCGACCCGATGCAAGAGCACGCCAAAATAAACATCTTGCCGAATGGTCGCGCGGTTGTGTACACCGGCACCTCGCCGCACGGCCAAGGTCACGTCACCTCGTGGGCGATGATTGCCAGCAGTGAAACCGGCATTGACTTAAGTGAAATTGACGTCGTCTGGGGCGACACCGATTTGGTGCCAAGTGGTGGCGGCACGATGGGCTCGCGATCTCTGCAACAAGGTGGTGCTGCGGTGCAAAAAGTTTCGATTGAAATCGTCGACCAAGCGCGCAAACTCGCCGCGCAGTTGCTCGAGGCCAACGAGAGCGACATCGTGCTCGACAAAAAAAGCGGAAGTTTTCACGTTGTGGGCACGCCTTCGATCTCGAAATCATGGTCTGAGGTGGCCAAGGCTGCTGATGCCAAAACTGGTTTGATTCACGAAGGCATGTTTGTTGCGAACTCTGCAACATTTCCATTTGGTGCCCACATTGCGATTGTTGAAGTTGACACAGAAACCGGCCAGGTTAAGCATCGACGTCACATTGCGTGTGATGATGCAGGCAAAGTGATCAATCCGTTGATTTTGGACGGCCAAATTCACGGAGGCGTCGCCCAAGGCACAGCCCAGGCATTGCTCGAAGAGTTTCGCTATGACAGCGATGGAAACCCGGTGACGACAAATTTTGCCGATTACACCTTTATATCGGCGGTCGAATTGCCAAGCATCGAAGTTGTGCACATGGAAACACCGACTTTTGTGAACCCACTCGGTGCAAAAGGCATCGGTGAATCAGGCACGATCGGCTCGACGCCGGCTGTGCAATCGGCGGTGATCGATGCGCTGTTGCATCTGGGCGTGCGTCACATTGACATGCCGACAACCCCCGAGCGCGTCTGGTCGGCGATATCTCAAGCCTCCGCTTAACTTTTTGCAAAACTGAATGACTAATCTTTTGGGATGACCAACTCCCCAATCATCGCCGAAAATCTAGTGCGTCATTTCGGCGAAGTGCACGCCGTCAAAGGCATCGACCTCGAAATCAAAGCAGGTGAAATTTTCGGGTTTCTCGGGCCAAATGGAGCCGGCAAAAGCACTGCAGTTCGCATGCTGACGACGTTGTTGCGACCAACCTCGGGCTCGGCGCGAGTCGCAGGCTTCGACGTGGTCACCCAAGCCGATGATGTTCGTCGCAACATTGGTGTGGCACTCCAAGATGC
>CAYOVI010000014.1:12104-25502 GCA_964407365.1 uncultured Ferrithrix sp. | reverse complement strand
AAGTGACGACTCAACGAGTCGAAGTGGCGTTAGGTGATCGCTCTTATTCGGTTTTGGTTGGTCACGGCGTGATTGACCAACTCGAATCGCTGTTGCCAAAGTCGGCCAAGCGCGCGGTGGTGATAACGCAGAAAAACATCGCTCTTCAACCCGAGTTCGACATTCCTGCCACGACAATCGTGATTGGCAACGGTGAAGAGCACAAAAACTTGCAGACAATCGAGATGCTTGCCCAAAAGTTTGCTGAATTTGGCCTGACTCGAAACGACGTCGTTGTCGGCGTCGGCGGTGGCATGGTCACCGATGTTGCGGGCTTTGCTGGGGCCACTTGGCATCGAGGAACCCCGGTTGTTCACGTGGCTACCTCGCTTGTTGGCATGGTGGATGCGGCCATTGGTGGCAAAACCGGGGTGAATATCTCCCACGGCAAAAATTTGGTAGGTGCTTTTTGGCAACCAGTTGGGGTGATCTGTGATCTTGATGCACTCGAGACTTTGCCTGACCGTGAGGTGCGTTGCGGGCTAGGCGAGGTCGCCAAATATCATTTTTTGACCGGCGACGACCTGCTCGCACTAGATATGCCAAGTCGAGTTGCCAAGTGCGTTTCGATCAAGGCCCAGATCGTGTCAGCAGATGAGCGAGAGAGCGGCAGTCGTGCATTGCTTAATTATGGTCACACGCTTGCTCACGCTCTTGAACGCTCGAGCAACTTCTCGATGGCCCATGGTGAGGCAGTTGCAGTCGGCATGATTTTTGCGGCCCATTTGGCCCATGTGCTGGGTCGTATCACCCAAAAACGAGTAGACGAACACTATCGAATCATCGGTGAAACTTATGGCTTGAAGGTAAGGCCAGAAGAGAAAATCGATCGTCACGAATTGATCAAGCTGATGCATATGGACAAAAAGGCGATTTCAGGTTTGACATTTGTCTTGGATGGACCATCGGGCATCGAGGTTGTGGCTGATGTCAAGCCAGAACATCTCGATCAGGCCTTTGACGCGATGCAACTCGACGAGAAGTAATCTGAAAACCATGGCTAAGACAAAATCGCCCCTAGTTTTGCTGCTTAGTGGCCCAAACCTGAACCTATTGGGTCAAAGACAGCCGGAAATCTATGGCTCTGACTCTCTTGCCGACCACGTGCGTCGAGTCACCGAGGTGGCCAAGCAAAATGGTCTCGAGATAGAGCACTTGAGCGCACAAGGTGTCGCCGAAATCGTCGAGGCGATTCACTCAGCTCGGGGTCGATGTGCGGCAATCATCATCAACCCTGGCGCCCTCACACACTTTGCCTGGAGTCTGCACGACGCGTTGGCAAGTTTCGAAGGGCCAGTCGTCGAAGTTCATCTTTCGAACCCGACAACTCGAGAACCATGGCGTCATGAGAGCGTTGTTGCACCAGTTGCGTCTGGTTCAATCTCTGGTTTTGGTGCACAGTCATATTTACTGGCAGTGCACGCGGTTGCAGCACTCTTGACAAAAAAGAAGTAGTGACGATGTCAAAAACTTTTTCGGCACTAGTCGTGACGGGGCGCGACAATTTGGTGCGCGATGAGATGCGACTTTGTGGCGCCGACAAAGATGCCGGTCTGTTGGTGCTTGACCTGAACAACATTCGTTGGCTTACGGGTTTCACCGGTTCTGCAGGCACTTTGATAGTTCGGCCCGATGACATGGTTTTGATCGTTGACGGTCGTTATGGTGATCAGGCGCGCGAGCAGACCAAAAAATCTGGTGCGAAATGCGAGGTCGTAGAGGGGCGCAGCGCAGCAGCCCTGCGAGATGCCATTGCGAGCGCGACCAAATCATTGAAGTTTGTGAACTTTGATCCTGCTGAACTTACGGTTGGTCAGCTCGAAAATATGACCGAGCAAATGTCGGCGATTTTGCGTAGAGTCGCTCCGATTGTGCCAAAACTTCGTCGACGCAAAACCGAACCAGAAATCGAGCGCATGCAGTTTGCCGCTGAGGCGACCGACAACGCTTTGTCTGAAGTTGTGCCGATGCTTTCTTCTGGTCTCACAGAGCGCGATGTTCGTGACGAACTCGACTATCGCATGCGTCGTCATGGTGCAGAATTCACGAGCTATGACACCATTGTCGCCAGCGGACCCAATGCGGCCAGGCCCCATCATCGGCCAGTCAGTCGCCGAATCGAAACTGGTGACAGCGTGGTCATCGACGTAGGTGGTCTGGTAGACGGATATCACTCAGACATGACTCGAACTTATTTGATCGGTTCAGTCGACCCGATCTTGAGCCAAATGCACGAAGTTGTAAGTCAATCTCAACTGCTCGGTCTTGAAGCTGTGCGAGCAGGCGTTTTGGCCCAAGATGTCGACAAAATTTGTCGCGATTTCATCGCCTCTGCTGGTTTTGGATCAGAATTCACCCATAGCACCGGGCACGGAGTAGGTCTTCAAATTCACGAAATGCCGTGGGTGCGCAGCGGATTTGCCGAGCCACTCGAAGTGGGCGAGGTGGTAACCGTCGAGCCAGGCGTCTATCGTGAAGGGCTCGGTGGCGTGCGAATTGAAGACCTAGTCGTCGTTACGCAGACTGGTTGCCGAATTCTGACATCTAGCAAAAAGGATCGACAGTGCCTGCAATTACAACCAACGACCTGAAAAACGGCATCACGCTTGAAATAGAAAACGGCCTGTTCAACGTCGTCGACTTTCAACATGTGAAACCCGGCAAGGGCGGCGCTTTTGTGCGCACAAAATTGCGCAATTTGCGCACCGGAAACATCTTGGAACGAACTTTCAATGCCGGCGTTCGCGTCGAACAGGCGATTTTGGATCGCTCAGATATGCAGTTTCTTTACAAAGAGGGTGACCAATTCGTGTTTATGGACACCGAGTCTTATGAACAAATAAATATTTCGCCCCGCGCACTAGGTGACGCATCTGAATATCTAGTCGAGGGTGCCAAGGCGATAATTGCCCAATACAAAGACGAGATTGTCAGCGTTGAAATCGCCGTGACCGTCGAATTGAACGTCGCCGAGACCGAACCCGGCATTCAAGGAGATCGCGTCTCTGGCGCGCGCAAGCCAGCAACCCTTGAAACCGGCAAGGTCATTCAGGTGCCATTGTTCGTTAACATTGGCGATCGGGTCAAGGTCGACACTCGTTCGGGCGAATATATAACGAGAGTCTGATGAATTCGCCCCGCAAGACAAAAGTGGGCGATGACATCCGCAGCACCGCTCGAGAACGCGCCGTGCACTTTTTGTACGAGGCCGAGTCCCGCGAAATCGAAGTCGACAAGATTCTTGCTGCGCAAGTCCTGAGTGTTGATGACTTGGTCGTCTCGCTTGCCAAAGGCACAGAGTCAAGGCGCAAAGAGACCGACGAATTGATTTCAGAGTTTTCCCATACATGGACAATTCAGAGAATGCCCGCAATCGACCGCAATGTTTTGCGGCTCGCTATTTATGAATTGCTCGAGCGTCATGATGTGCCAGTAGCCGTCGTGATCAACGAGGCAGTCGAGCTTGCCAAGAGATTTTCGACCGAAGAATCCGGGAAATATGTAAATGGCGTTCTCTCGGCGATCTCAAAAAGGGTGCGTGCCAACTAAACGCAAGGTGGGCGATACGAAAAGGTTCTTGAGCAACATTCGTCTTCGGTTGGCCCAAATCACTGTCTGGCAAACCATCTCCGGATGTCTAATTTCATTGGCGTTTGTTTATATGGCTGGTTTGAGCGTCGAGCTTCACCGAGGTCTCAATACCTCGGCATATGACTTTGGTCTTTATGACCAGGGCATTTGGTTGCTGTCGCGATTCAAAGATCCGTTCGTGACGCTGATGGGCAGAAATCTATTTGGTGATCACACAAGTTTCATTTTGATTTTGTTGGTGCCGCTCTATTGGTTCGTAAATTCGACATCGTTGCTGTTTATCGTGCAGTCAATGGCAATTTCGGCGGCCGCGATACCGATTTTTTTATACGCAAGAAAACGTCTCGAAAATGAAATAGCCGCAACTGTATTTGCTTTTGTTTATTTGATTCATCCCGCCACTGTTTGGATATCTCTCGAGAATTTTCACCCAGATGCGTTTCTCGGGCTCTTAGTGGCAGTTGCGCTTTACAGTGCTCTTGAAGGGCGTTGGAGGTTCTTTTTAATCTCGGTTGTCTTGAGTCTAAGTGTGAAAGAAGACGTCGCACTCGTGATGGTTCCGCTCGGGCTCTGGGTGGCGGTGCGAAAAAATCGTCAAATTGGCATGGTCGCGTCGGCGCTCTCGTTTTGGTACATGATCTTGGCAATATTTGGCATTCAGCAGGGCATCAACGGTGTGCCATTTAGAAATTCGTGGCGAATTCCATTCGGCGGGTTTTGGGGAGTGATCAAGATGACCTTCACCGAGCCGATGAAACTTTTCTCACACCTAGTTGGCGAGTCGCGACCGTTTTATTTATTGCAAATGTTTTTGCCGTTCGCCTTTATCTTCGTGGCCTTTCCGGAGATTGCTGCAATTTCTGTTTTGGTTGTGGGCCTGAATATTTTGAGCACCTTTTGGTATCAATTTCACATCGAGTATCACTATTCGTTCGTGGCGGTTCCGGTGCTCGTTTTTGGCACAATTTTTGCAATTGGGCGCCTGCCTGAACGATTTCGCAAATGGCTGGTCGGGTTGTGTCTTGCCTTCAGCGTGTTTAGTGCGTTCATGTGGTCACCTTTGCCGGGCGCACGCACCGACGTGGCCTACAACGGTTCAAGACATGCAATGGTTATCGCCGCATCTGAGGCAATTAGCAAGGTTCCTAAAGATGCAGTCGTTAGTGCATATCACCCGCTAACGGCTCAAATGGCGCGTCGCGAGAAAATTTATGCGTTTCCCGTGCCGTTCAGTCGATCGCTTTACGGCTTAGACGTTTTTGCCAAGGGCGACGTTTTGTCGTTTGTCGATGAAATTGAGTACGTGATTTTGCCAGCCAACATGGACGAGCAGATGCAACAGACTTGGTCGACGGTTTCGGCTGACTTTCAGATCACCTATGCAAATTCTTGGTGGGTTGTATTTCAGCGCACTTTGAAATAGTCACCTGAAAATTGACACCGGCTTGAACGGTCGTGTGGCATAGTGCTACATTGAAGGGCGACAACAAAAATATTCGCCGTGAAATGAGTCCAGTGAGGCTCAAACGGAGGAGACTTAATGATTAAGCCTGCGAGTTCGAGAGCGTCGCGCGAAGCGATGAGTGCGGCAGATGTCCGTAGAGCAGTTGTCAGAATCGCCCATGAAATAGTCGAAAGAAATCATGGTGTCACAGATTTAGCGATTGTGGGTCTGCAACGGGGTGGCACATGGTTGGCCGAAGAGATCGGCGCTCAAATCAAGACCATTGAACCAGACGGCGCGGTGCCAGTTGGCGCGCTCGACGTCAGTTTGCATCGCGACGACATTGGTCTGCGACCCGTCTCGCTGGGGGCGATAAGCAATATTCCTTTCGATCTTTCGGGTGCGATAGTCGTGCTGGTCGACGACGTTTTGTATACGGGGCGCACAGTAAGAGCCGCGATGGAGGGCTTAAACAATTACGGTCGACCAAAAGCCGTGCAACTTGCGGTGTTGGTTGACCGGGGCCATCGAGAATTGCCGATCAGGCCAGATTTTGTGGGCAAGAACCTGCCGACGCATCAAAGTGATGAGGTCTCAGCCACTCGTGATGGGGTCTATATCACCGAGGGCAAAGGGGTCAAGTCGTGAAGCATCTTTGCTCGATAGAAGAGTTGGGTTTAGAAGGTCTCAACTCGTTGCTTCAACTTACCGACCACATGGCAGAAATAAATCAGCGTCCCGTGCCCAAAGTTCCGGCACTGCGAGGTCGCACGGTTGCAAGTCTTTTCTTTGAAGATTCGACTCGAACCCGACTCAGTTTCGAAACCGCCGCCAAGCGGCTTTCGGCAGACACGATGACTTTCAATGTTTCGACTTCGAGTGTCAACAAAGGTGAATCGCTGCGCGACACCGTCGCAACAATCACCGACATGGGCGTAGATGCTTTTGTCGTGCGCCATAAATCGGTTGGCATACCCTGGCAGATCAGCGAGTGGACCACTGCTTCGATCATCAACGCAGGTGACGGCGCTCATCAACACCCGACCCAGGCTCTTGTCGATTGTTACACGATTCGTGAGGCGACCCATGCCCAAAACCTCGCCGGAATGAAGATAGCGATAGTCGGAGACATCAAACATTCGCGAGTGGCTCGCAGCAACATTCAAGCCTTCACGATGTTGGGTGCACAGGTCGTGTTGGTTGCCCCGCCAACTTTGTTGCCGCCCGATGTCTCGCATTGGCCAGTGACCGTTTCGCATAAGTTAGACCAAGTCATAGGCTCGGTCGATGTCTTATATATGTTGCGTCTGCAAAGCGAGCGCATGGCTCAGGGTCACGTGCCAACACTTCGTGAATATAGCGAGCAATACGGCCTGACCCACAAGCGTGTGTTGGCACTCAAAGCAGATGCAATAGTCATGCATCCTGGTCCGATGAATCGTGGCGTCGAAATGCAGATTGATCCGTCAGATGTAAAAAACTCCCTCATTCATCGTCAGGTGGCCAACGGTGTTTCGGTGCGAATGGCAGTGCTCTTCGAACTGCTTGGCAGCGGCTCGAATCTAGGTGGTCAAGCATGAGCAGATCTATCGTCATCAAGGGTGGCACATTAGTCAACCGAAAATCACAAGAGATTGTCGATGTGAAAGTTGAAAACGATTCGATTGTCGAAGTTGGCAAGAACCTAAAAGGCGACGTGCAGCTCGATGCTTCTGGATGCGTCGTTTGCAGCGGATTTGTAGACTTGCATGCGCATTTGCGCGAACCGGGCAAAGAAGAGGCCGAAACAATCGAGACCGGCAGCCGCGCGGGTGCACTCGGTGGCTACACGGCCCTAGTGGCCATGCCAAACACAGATCCGCCCCAAGACTCGGTGGCTGTTATCGACTTTGTTCGCGAGCAGGGCAAGCGCGCAGGTTTGTTAGATGTCGTGCCGAGTGGTTGCATAACTCTGGGTCGCATGGGTGAATCGCTTGCACCGATGGCAGAGTTGGCTAGCGCCGGAGTCACTTTTTTTACCGACGATGGCAATGGCGTGCAAGATGCGTCGCTAATGCGTAGAGCCCTCGAATATGCCAGAGGTTTAGAAATCACTCTGGCCCAGCATTGCGAGGTCTCTGAACTGACCAAAGGTGCAGTAATGAACGAATGCAGTTGCTGCACGAACTTGGGTTTGCCGGGTTGGCCGGCTATCGCCGAAGAGTTGATGGTGTTTCGCGACATCGAATTGGTGCGCATCACTGGGGCATCGATGCATTTTCTGCATTTATCCACCAAGCGCAGCGTCGAACTCGTGCGTGCGGCGAAAAAAGATGGTCTTCCGATCACTGCAGAAGTGACGCCTCACCACTTGTCTTTGACCGAGGAACTTTTGACAAGTTATAACCCCATCTTCAAAGTAAACCCACCGCTGCGATCGCTAGATGACATCCGGGCTTTGAAAGCTGGACTCTTGGACGGCACCATCGACGCGATTGCAACAGACCACGCACCGCACCCACGACGCGACAAAGAGATGTCACTTGATTTGGCGCCACCTGGCATGCTCGGTCTCGAAACAGCCTTGGGCGTCGTTTTGGCCGAGGGGGCCTGCGAGATTCGTGACGTGGTTAGGTTGATGAGCTGGAACCCGGCAAAAATCGCCCGCATCGACAAATCTCATGGCTGTGAAATTGCCGCCGGGGCAAAGGCAAACTTGTGCGTGTTCGACCCCGAACTAACTTGGAGCGTCGACCCCGAACGTATGGCTAGCAAGAGCATCAACACCCCATATTTGGGGCGCACACTGCGGGGTCGAGTCAGGCACACAATTTTCAATGGAGAACCAACAGTGATCGACGGTTGCGCTCAAAGATGACACGCAAAATTCGCCCTGCACTTCTGGTGCTCAAAGATGGTTCTATTTTTGAGGGCGAAGCGATCGGCGCCAACAGTTCTGAAATTTCGGCCCCAGTCATTTCGCGCGGTGAAGTTGTGTTTCACACCGGTCTTTCTGGTTATCAAGAGATATTGACCGATCCGTCTTATGCCGGACAAATAATAACTTTTACGACGCCACATATCGGAAACTATGGCACTAGCGCCACCGATAATGAGTCTGCAAAAATTTATGCGCGCGGGGTTATAGTCCGCGAACTTTCAAGACGCAGAAGCAGTTGGCGCAGCGATGATTCACTTGATTCGTTTCTCAAGCGTCATGATGTTTCTGGCATTGCCGGTATTGATACTCGGCGTCTGACGAGGGTATTGCGCGACTCAGGTGCCATGCCGGGGGCTTTTGGCACTGCCGACGAGACAGAGTTGCGCAAAGCGGCCGCGAACGAAAAAGGCACGTCAGGTCGAAATCTGATCGCCCAGGTGACAACCACAAAAAATTATGTTCATGGCGCCGGAAAATTCAAAGTAGTTGCCTTTGATTTTGGAATCAAATCCACGATCTTGAATTGCCTGGCAGAATTCGCAACAGTCCATGTGGTGCCCGCCACGTCATCTGCAAATGATGTCATGGCTCTAGCACCAGACGGAATTTTTCTGTCAAACGGTCCTGGTGATCCCGAGATGGTGCATGGGGCGCCAGAGACTATTCGCCAGTTGCTTGGCACCGGCGTGCCGATGTTTGGCATTTGTCTTGGCCACCAATTGTTGGCACTTGCACTTGGGGGAAAGACTTTCAAATTGCCGTTTGGTCACCATGGCGCAAATCATCCGGTGCGCAATCTGGCGGCAAAAACAGTCGAGATCACCAGTCAGAACCACAATTTTTGCGTCGACGCAGACTCGCTCGCGTCCAAAGCCGAGGTTACCCACGTCAACTTGAACGACAACACAAATGAGGGAATGCGAGTGCTCGGTGCGAACGCCTTCAGCGTTCAATATCACCCCGAGGCCGGTCCCGGACCGCATGACAGCCGATATTTATTTGCAGAATTTGTTGGCCGAATGGAGGCCAAATAATGCCCAAACGCACCGACATTAAATCGATTCTTGTTTTGGGTTCGGGCCCGATAGTCATCGGTCAGGCATGCGAATTCGATTATTCGGGCACGCAGGCCTGCCGTGTGTTGCGAAGCGAGGGTTATCGCGTGATTCTGGCGAATTCGAACCCGGCGACAATCATGACCGACCCCGACTTTGCCGATCGAACCTATATCGAGCCACTGACACCAGACTTCATCGAAAAGATCATCGAAAGAGAAAAACCCGATGCAGTTTTGCCAACCCTTGGTGGTCAGACTGCTCTGAATCTGGCGATGGACTTGTTTGCGCGGGGCAAAGTTGGTGTGCCTGGTACACCCGAACTTATCGGCGCCAACGCCCAAGCAATTGCAACTGCAGAAGACCGAGGCAAGTTCAAAGAGGCGATGACCGAAATTGGTCTAGACGTGCCTCGTTCGGGCATCGCCCACAGTTTGGCCGAGGCTCAAAAAATTATCAAAGAAATCGGTCTTCCAGTAATAATCAGGCCGGCATATATTTTGGGCGGACGTGGCACCGGCATCGCACATACCGCCGAAGAGTTCAAGACCGTAGTGACCAATGGTCTGGCAGCGAGCCCAATTTCGGAGGTGCTGATCGAAACATCGATCGTTGGCTGGAAAGAATATGAACTCGAGGTGATGCGCGATCGCAACGACAACTGTGTGATCATCTGCTCGATTGAAAACGTCGACGCCATGGGTGTGCACACGGGAGACTCAATAACCGTGGCGCCTGCCATGACATTGTCTGATGTCGAATATCAAAAAATGCGCGATGCCGCCTTTGCATGCATTCGACGTGTCGGTGTAGAAACAGGCGGGTCAAACGTGCAGTTCGCAGTGAACCCGACGACCGGTGAGCAAGTGGTCATCGAGATGAACCCTAGAGTTTCGCGCAGTTCTGCGCTGGCTTCGAAGGCAACCGGTTTTCCGATCGCCAAGATCGCCGCAAAACTGGCGGTTGGCTACACACTCGACGAGATTTCAAACGACATCACCAAAAAGACCCCGGCGAGTTTCGAACCAACCATCGACTATGTGGTCGTGAAGATTCCGAGGTGGGCGTTCGAAAAATTTCCAGGCACATCGGGTGTTCTTGGCACCCAGATGCAAAGCGTCGGTGAGGCAATGGCAATTGGTCGAACATTTACCGAGAGTTTGCAAAAGGCGCTTCGATCACTCGAAATTGGGCGATTCGGCCTCAATTGCGACCCAGCCGAAGAAAATTATCACTCGCTTGGTGACGAGGAACTGCTGGACAAAATTTCTGTTCCGACACCTGAGCGAATTTTTTTGGTGGGCGAATGTCTGCGTCGAAAAATCTCCGTTGAAATCGTGGCGGACTATTGCAAATTCGACCCTTGGTTTTTAGATCAAATGAGCTCGATCGTCGAAGAGCGCGAGTTTTTGGCCTCATGTGAGATGAATTCGATCTCCAGGTCCGATTGGTTGCGAGCCAAGCGCATGGGCTTTGCCGATGCACAACTGGCTTGGCTTTGGAAAAAGGGCGAAGAAGAGGTGCGCAAGGCGCGTCTAGATAAAAATGTGCGACCGACATATAAAGCGGTCGATACTTGCAGCGCCGAATTCTCGGCCCAGACGCCTTATCACTATTCGACATATGAAGACGAGTCTGAAATTCACGCAACGACCAAAGAGTCGGTGGTGATTTTGGGCAGCGGACCGAATCGCATCGGACAGGGCATCGAGTTCGATTATTGCTGTGTGCATGCAAGTTTTGCCCTGCGTGATGCGGGATACGAGACAATCATGCTCAATTGCAACCCCGAGACTGTCTCGACTGACTATGACACTTCGGACAAGCTTTATTTTGAGCCTTTGACTACTGAAGATGTGTTGAACGTGATCGAGGCAGAAACTGCCTCATCGGGCGTGGCGCCAAAAGTGATCGTCGGTTTGGGTGGTCAAACGCCACTCAAACTTGCGGGTCGTCTGCCGGCCAATCTGATCGCCGGCACAAATAGCCGTGGAATCGACATCGCAGAGGACCGCGAAAAATGGAGTGCTTTGTGCGAGGCCAACGCGATCACTCAGCCACCTGGTGGCACCGCTCGAAGTGTCGATCAAGCAATTGAGATAGCCAACAAGATTGGATATCCAGTTTTGGTAAGACCCAGCTATGTCTTGGGCGGGCGAGCGATGCAAATAGTGCACGACGAAACTCATTTGTCAAAAGCGATGCAAGAAATGGATCAAGCAGGTTCGCTCGGTCGCGAAGGCGGACTCTCAGCTGAACGACCAGTTCTCGTGGACCGTTTTTTGGAAGACGCCATTGAGGTAGATGTGGATGCGATCAGAGATTCAAGTGGTGAGGTCTTGATTGGTGGGGTGATGGAGCATGTCGAACAAGCTGGCGTGCACTCGGGCGATTCGGCGTGCACAATTCCACCGGTTTCATTGTCGTTTCAAACTGTGGAAGAAATCAAAAACACGGTTAAAAAAATTGCCCAGGCTCTCGACGTGATCGGGCTGATCAACGTTCAGTTTGCGGTGGCTGGTGCGTCGGTCTATGTGATCGAAGCCAATCCACGGGCAAGTCGAACCGTACCTTTTGTGGCCAAGGCGACGGGGGTGCAGTTGGTCAAGATCGCTAGTCGAGTGATGCTCGGCGCGACACTGAATCAACTTCGTCAAGAGGGTTTTGCGCTCGAAAGCATTTCGGGGGGTCACAT
Organism: uncultured Ferrithrix sp.; assembly: GCA_964407365.1. Classification (GTDB taxonomy): domain Bacteria; phylum Actinomycetota; class Acidimicrobiia; order Acidimicrobiales; family Ilumatobacteraceae; genus BACL27. The sequence continues at coordinate 13,758 of CAYOVI010000014.1, read as the reverse complement.
TTCGGTCAAAGAGGCTGTGTTGCCGTTCAATCGATTCGCCGAAGTCGACACCGCCCTGGGTCCAGAAATGCGTTCGACTGGCGAGGTGATGGGCATTGATGATTCATTTGCTCGGGCATTTGTAAAAGCGCAGTTTGCCGCAGGGACAAATTTGCCACGGGCCGGCTTGGTTTTTGTCTCGCTCAACGACCGAGACAAAAACAAAGGCGTCGAAGTCGTCAAGGGTTTGACAACTCTCGGGCTTCAAATTGCCGCGACTTCGGGCACCGCAAATTATTTAACCCAACACGGTTGTGTGGTCTCTCGAGTTTTGAGCAAATTTTCAGAGAGAAAGTCCGATGCCCAAACAGACGATGCAGTAAAACTGATCGAAGCAGGCGAGATCGCCCTTGTGATAAACACGCCCCACGGCTATGGAACTCGACGAGATGGCGAAGCAATTCGCAAAGCTGCAAACAACTGTCGAGTTCCCGTGGTCACCACTTTGAGCGCAGCCACGGCCGCCGTGCAAGGAATGATCGAGCAAAGCAACAGGCCGTTCACGGTCAAGTCTCTTCAAGAATTTCACTCCAGATAATGCAGCGCAAAGCAGTCGTGATTGGCTCGGTCGAACTTGACCAGCCAGTTCTCACTGCATCTGGTACCGCGGGCTATGGAGCAGAGTTTGAAGCGTATTTTCCGTTGAGCCGTCTAGGCGCCGTGGTCACCAAGTCAGTTGCGCATTTTGCATGGCCGGGAAATGCTGCACCGCGACTGCACCCAACCAAGTCGGGCATGCTCAACTCGGTTGGCTTGCAGGGTGGTGGGGTTTCGAGCTTTATCGAAAAAGATCTGCCTTCATTGCAACGTGCCAACGCAAAGGTGGTCGTCAGCATTTGGGGGCACAGCATCGATGATTATCGTTTGGCGGCATCGATGTTGTCTCAAGTACGAGACAAAATTGCAGCCATTGAGGTCAATCTTTCGTGTCCCAATCTCAGCGGCGACCACGCGATTTTCAGCCATGACGCAAAACTCAGCGCAAAAGTAGTCGAGTCGTGTCTCGTGGCCGATGTGCCACTGTGGGCCAAGTTGAGTCCGAACACCTCGTTGCTAGTTGATGTGGCTCGCGCCGTCGACTCGGCAGGCGCCCAAGCCTTGACACTTGTCAACACGGCACTCGGCATGGCGATCGACACCGACACTGGTCGACCTGTATTGGGCAATATTCGCGGGGGTCTCTCAGGTTCGGCGTTGCACCCGATTGCGGTGCGCTGTATATATGAGGTCAGGTCGGCCTTGCCAAACTCCAAAATTTTGGGGGCTGGTGGCGTTGTCTGTGGTCGTTCGGCAGCCGAATTGATGCTTGCGGGTGCAGATGCGGTTCAAGTTGGTACGGCGACCTTCGCCGACCCGAGAGCGCCGATCAAAATATTGAATCAACTCGACAAATGGGCGGACGATCATGCGATCACCGAATGGTCGCAGGTGACATCAGCATCGCACCGAGGCGGACTTCATAGTTTGGCCAAATAAGAAAGATTTACGACCAAGAACTAGAATGTCTTAATGGCAACGTCGCCCGTTGACTCTGAGGCTCGTGAGTTTGCAGTTCTGGCTGTGCGAGACCTGAGGGTCAAGATGAACCAAGTGCTGGCGCAGATTTCAAATCACT
>CAYOVI010000014.1:0-12094 GCA_964407365.1 uncultured Ferrithrix sp. | reverse complement strand
TTCGCAAGTTTTGCAGTCGAGCGACGAGGTTGGCTTGAACCAACTTTATGTACTCAAGGTGTTGGAATCTTTTTCGAAAATCGGCAAAATTCGCGCTCGTCAAGTGTTGGACGAACTACAAATTGGTCACAAAACAAAGATGTCGAGCCTTAGTGCCGAGCAAAAAGCAAGTCTGCTCAAGGCGCTGCAATGAGCGCGAACGAATCTGGGCTCGTAATTGTCGTCTCGGGGCCAGGCGGCGTAGGCAAAAGCACGATCGTCGAAAAACTGGTCGAGCGTGACGCGAAACTTTGGCTCAGTCGGTCATGGACGACACGCGAACAGCGACCCGGTGAGTCGGCTGATGCATATCGTTTCGTCAGCCGATTGGAGTTTGAAAAAAATATTGAAGCAAAAGGCTTTTTGGAATGGACCGATTTTCTCGGCAATCTATATGGCACACCGATGCCCAACCCGCCGGCGGGCAAAGACATCGTGCTTGAAATCGAGGTGGATGGCGCCCAGCAAGTAAAACACTTAATCGAATCTGCATTGTTATTGTTCGTCTTGCCACCTTCGCGTCAAGAGCAAAAAGCGAGACTTCGAGGCCGTGGTGATTCAGACCAAAAAGTGGAGAAACGGCTGAAAAAAGCCGAGGATGAAGAGCCGATAGGCAAGGCGATGGCCGATTATGTGATCATCAACGATGATCTTGAGTCGACCATTGACGAAATGACTCGAATCATCGCCTACGAGCGAAGACAGCGCACGCCTGATTAGATCTAGGGCTATACTGATGGACCGCTAGCGAGCCGATTTTGTTCGTCATGCGCCGAGCGCCAGGAGGCAAAAGTGACATCTGAAGACACAATGATGAACCCGGCAATTGAGTCGCTGATGGGCCATACGGGGTCGAAGTTTTCGTTGGTCACTTTGTCAGCTCGTCGAGCACGCGAAATCAACTCATATTTCAATCAACTTGGTGACGGCCTTGGCAATATGGTGCCACCGCAAGTGAGCTCGACGGCGCGAAAGCCCCTTTCGATAAGTTTCGAAGAAATTGCCGCAGGCAAGATTGAACTAGTCGCCAAGACGATCGAAGACGTTCTTGCCGAAAACGAAGCCGCTCTTGCCGCCGAAAAGCAGGCAGAGTTGGATGCGATGCAAGAAGCGGCCTCAGAGCCGACAGCCGAGTAAGCCAAAAATCTTCGTCAATGAAGAAATATTCGTTCACCTCGGAAAGTGTGACCGAAGGTCACCCCGACAAGATGGCCGACCAGGTATCTGATGCCGTACTTGATGCCATCTTGGCCGAAGATGCGAACGGTCGTGTGGCTTGCGAGACTTTGCTGACCACGGGTCTTTGCGTCGTTGCTGGCGAAATCACGACCAAGGCCTATGTAGACATTCCGAAACTTGCCCGCGAGGTGATCAAGGGCATCGGTTATGACAATGCCCTCTATGGTTTTGACGGCAACACCTGCGGAGTAATCGTCAGCATCGACGAGCAGAGCCCAAATATCGCCCAAGGCGTGGACATAAGCGAAGAGATTCGCGCTGGCAAGAGTGGTGAAGACAAGTTGAACAGTCAGGGTGCAGGCGACCAAGGCATGATGTTTGGCTATGCGTGCACCGAAACCGAAGATTTGATGCCGCTGCCGATTTGGTTGGCGCATCGAATGGCAGAAAAACTCACCGATGTTCGAAAGTCCGGAGCGATTCCATACCTTCGACCCGACGGCAAAACTCAGGTGACTTTCGATTACGAAGACGGCAAGCCGGTTCGTTTGCGCACGGTTTTGATTTCGACTCAACACGCCGATGGCATCAATCGCGACACGGTGATTCGACCCGATTTGATCGAGCAAGTGATTCGTCCGGTTGTGCCCGCGCAGTTCGCCAAAGACGACTATGCCGTTTACGTCAACCCGACAGGCGAGTTTGTCAAGGGTGGACCTCATGCAGACACTGGTTTGACGGGTCGCAAGATAATCGTTGACACATACGGCGGCATGGGTCGCCACGGCGGTGGCGCATTCAGCGGCAAAGATCCCTCGAAGGTCGATAGATCGGCCGCATACGCGGCACGTTGGGTCGCAAAACATGTCGTTGCCTCGGGCGCAGCAAAGCGTTGTGAACTGCAGGTGGCATATGCGATCGGCATGGCGCACCCGATCAGCATTTTTGTCGAAACATTCGGCACCAACACCGTCGACGAAGCACAAATCGAGACGGCGGTTCGTGAGGTGTTTGACTTGCGCCCGGCGGCGATTTTGCGCGACCTCGACTTGAAGCGCCCGATCTATCAAAAAACCGCTGCCTATGGGCACTTCGGTCGCAACGAACCCAACTTCACATGGGAGAAGTTGTCGAAGCTCAAAGAGTTCAAGGCAGCAGTCAAACTCTGACTCAAAGTGCGGTGCCCTCGGTTCGGGTAGCGCGAGTCGTGCCCGATGTGACGGGGGTCGACAAAGTTTTTGATTATCTGGTGCCCGATGCGTTGGCAGACCAAGTGCGGGTGGGCGTGCGAGTTCGTGTGCCACTTCATGGGCGCAATGTCGCTGGTTGGGTCATCGATCTGGGTGAACCGAGTGCAAATCTAGATTCAAAAAAAATGAAAAGTGTGATCAAGGTGCTGGGTCTTGGTCCGACCAAAGAGATAATCGAATTGGCACATTGGGCCACGCGACGCTGGGCGGGTCGAATTCGCTCGTTCATTTCTGCTGCAGCTCCTGAAACTTTGGTGACCAAATCACCAGCATCGCGATACATGCCCCGAGGCATTCAGCACGTTTCGGTCGAAGTCGAGCAAATCGCAAATTTCGGTGGAGGTTTGATAACTGTCGCACCTCTGACAAACCTGACGCCACTCATCAGCGCCATCGCCTGTCAAGGCCCGGCAATAGTGGTGATGCCGACCGTGCATCGGGTCAAACTCTTGGCTGCGGCCTTGAGGGCTAACAATTTTTCTGTGGCATTGTGGCCACAAGACTGGGCGGTGGCTTACGGAGGTGTGGACATTGTTATTGGCACCCGAAGCGCGGTTTGGGCGCCAGTAGAAAAATTTACGAACATCGTCGTGGTAGATGAGCATGACGACTTGTTGCAAGCCGAACAAAGCCCCACATGGCACGCGCGCGAAGTCGCCATTGAACGCGCATCACGAGCCGGGGCGAAATGCGTGTTGATGTCTCCGATTGCGTCTTTGGCCGCCCGAAAGTGGGCCGGAGACCGCGTCGTTGTTCACCAACAATATAAATGGCCCTATATCGAGATTGTGGATCGAAACAAAGACGAAAAATGGAGTCGATCGATGATTTCGTCTGAATTGATCACCGAACTGAGAGACAGGTCGAGACGAGTGGTTTGTGTGCTAAACACCAAAGGACGCTCAAAACTGACGGCATGTGGCTCTTGTCGAACGATCTTGCGATGCGAGAAATGCGACGCGGCACTCAACCAAGGCGATAGCGAAACCCTCGACTGTCCACGCTGTGGTGAATCTCGACCTGTTATTTGCCAAAAGTGCGGCTCAAGCAGTTGTGCAGTGCTGAAGCCTGGCGTCGCTCGGCTTCGCGAAGAACTCGAAGCGGCTGCAAATCGTGTTGTGTTTGAAGTGACTGGCTCAACAGAGAGCGTCAACGAGCGTTGCAGCGTATTTGTCGGAACCGAGGCTGTTTTGCATCGCGTACAAAATGCAGACACTGTTGTGTTTTTAGACGTTGACTCTGAGCTTTTGGCGCCCCGATATCGAGCCAACGAGATTTTTGCGACCTTGATGGTGCACGCGGCTCGATTGGTAGGTCGAAGTGAAAGTGCTCGAATCATATTGCAGACCTACACGCCTGACCACGAATTTTTGGCAGGTTTGAGTTCGGGTGACCTGGGCCGATATTTCGAGAGCGACTTTGCACGCCGATCGCTTTTGAAATTTCCGCCATTTGGTTCGATCGCCAAAGTTTCGGGCAAAGGCACGAAGGCGTTCTTAGATTCTTTGGCTGAGTCGCTTGAATTTTCATCAATCGTGCAGACCATGAATAAAGACACAGACACTGGCTTGGTGCGAGCGCCAAGCTGGCAAGAATTGAGCGCCGTATTGATGCAGGCAAAACGGCCGTCAAAGTCGCGGCTTACATTTCATGTCGACCCACCCCGCATCTAACCCTCATATAAATAGGTGAACCCGACTGTTTCGGTAGCCTTGGTCTGGTGAGTTACGACATTCGCACGTTCGGCGACCCGGTGTTGAAGACCTGTGCAGCAGAGATAACCAACATCGATTCGAAGTTGATCAAACTCACCGATGAAATGTTCGAGGTCATGTATCGAGCACCAGGCATCGGTCTGGCCGCGCCACAAATTGGCGTGCAAAAACAGTTGTTCGTCTTTGACGTGGATGACAAGCCCCAGGTTTTGATCAACCCAAAAATTGTCGAGTCGAGTGGCGAGTGGGTTTATGACGAGGGTTGTCTTTCGATTCCTGGACTCTATGTCGAAATGTTGCGCCCAAAACTGGTGCTGGTCGAAGCCACGAATCTTGACGGAAAGACGATTCAGATCGAAGCCGATGAACTTTTAGCTCGATTGTTTCAGCACGAGATAGACCATCTTCAGGGCGTATTGATGTTTGAACGAATGACGCCAGACCAACGAAAGCAGGCCCTGGCCGAATATCGACGTCGTGAAGAGAACCCCGGCGAGAGCGAACCCAAGCACCTAAAACTCTCGTGACTTCTTTGGCGCCCGTGCCTTTAGCCGGTGCCTCGCGCATCGTGTTTCTTGGCACCCCAGAAATTGCGGTGCCGTATCTTGAGGCATTGGTCAAAAATGGTTTCAACGTCGAGCTTGTCGTGACGCGCCCCGACGTTAGGCGCGCGAGGGGCAACGAGGTGTCTGCAAGTCCGGTGAAAATCGCCGCTCAAAAACTTGGCATTCAGGTCACTCATGACCCAAGTGATGTTCTCAAAATCGCAACATCAGACTCGAGTCTGCTTGGCGTCGTTGTGGCCTTTGGAGAAGTGATCTCTACAGAAATTTTGTCGCGCGTGCCAATGATCAACGTTCATTTTTCGCTGTTGCCACGATGGCGGGGTGCGGCACCTGTTGAACGAGCAATCTTGGCCGGTGATGATGTAACAGGTGTTTGCATAATGAGGGTGGTGACCAACCTCGATGAAGGTGAGGTTTTTGTGCAGCGTGAGGTCGTGATTGACCCCGAACAAACCGCCACAGATCTCAAAGAAAGACTCAACGCTCATGGCGTAGAAATGCTCGTGAGCAGTCTCAAAACTGGTCTCGGTGATGGTGTGCCGCAATTTGGCGAAGCGCTTTATGCTAAAAAAATTAGGTCTTCAGATTTGAAAATAGATTGGCGTGAATCTGTTGAACATATTTCGCGTCAAGTTCGGTTGGGCGGGGCGTTCACGTTTGTCAGTGGCAGGCGAGTAAAGATCTTGAAGGTCAAAAAAATTATCGGTGTCTCACCAAATTTCGCCCCTGGCGAGATAGCCGAGCTGGGAAAATCAGTCTGCGTCGTCGCCGCCGGCAACGGATCTATCTCTATAGAGCAGGTTCAGCCAGAAGGCAAAGCCGTCATGCATGTCGAACAATGGCTCAATGGCGCCAGATTGACTCGCGAATCAGTGTTCGGAAGTTAGTTTGACGTAGACAAGTCGAATATTTGCAAGTGCGTCTTTGAAAGTTTTTAGGTCGGGCCCCAAGCGATTGTCGAGCGACTCGACGATGGCCGCAAGCGCGTCAATGGCCAGGCGCGCGTCTTCAAGTTTTGGTGGGTTCGAACCCAGATGTATCGCCGCCAATTCGTATAGACCGACAATATGGTTGGCAACAACGACACTGGCAGGAGTTTCAGCCAGTCGCGCCCTGGCTTCGGCAATGGCCTTTTCTTGGTCTGGTGTGGGGTTGTCGCTCATTTGCGCTACCATTATGCCTTGCGCAATCAGGTCAGAAACAAAATTTCTGTTTGGTTGCTCAGCAAAAGTGGAAACTAGTTTCCCACCTTGCCACCAATTTTTACGAAATTCGAAGATGCGAATTTCGTCGTTGAGTGCGTCTGGGTCGAGCTGATCGCAGTGGCCATGGCCCTGTCGGCTTCGAACCTCGCCTTGCGACGAATCGTGCTTTCGGATTTTTATTTTTATCCAACACGTCTAAGGAGGCACAGCCGCTTGTCAAGCAGTGAACAGTCATAGCACCGCCAATTAATGAGCCGCGCTACAACGACAGAATTCGGGCCAAACAGGTTCGGTTGGTCGATGCAGATGGGTCTCAGGTTGGAGTCGTCAGCATTGAAGATGCACTTGAGCGATCGCGAAAGGCCGATTTAGACCTGGTCGAAGTCGCCCCGTTAGCAGAGCCACCCGTATGTCGAATAATGGATTACGGCAAGTTTCGCTACGAAGAAGCGCAGCGTCAGAAAGAGTCTCGCAAGAAGACGGTGCAGATCACGATGAAGGAAGTCAAGTTCAAACCCAAGATTGCAAAGGGTGACTTTGACACCAAAGTGCGCCACATGCTCGAGTTTCTCGATGAAGGCCACAAGGTGAAGGTGACCTTGCAGTTTCGTGGAAGAGAAATGGCTCATCCCGAATTGGGGTCGAAGATTTTGGATGCGGTCATCGAGCAACTTGGTCCGATCGCCAAAGTCGACACCTCGGCTCGGCTCGAAGGTCGAAACATGACGATGGTTCTTTCTCCAGACAAAAAAGCAGCCAAGCGAGCATCGAGTCAAAAACCTGCGGCCAACAAGCCGACAGTGATCACACCGACAATTTCGAACACGACAAATGAAACGGAGACAAATAATGCCAAAAATGAAAACATCCAAGACAGCCAAGAAGCGGTTTAAGAAAACAGGCACAGGCAAACTTCGTCGCCAACAATCGATGCGTCAACATTTGTTTGAGCACAAGTCAAGCGAGCGAACACGTCGTCTTGATGGCACCGTCGATGTGCACACCGGCGATATCAAGCGCATCAAACGGCTGCTCGCTGAGCGATAAATCGAAGGCGTCAAGATTCAAGCAAATTTTCTAGAGAAAGGAAACGAAGATGGCCAGAGTTAAACGTGGTGTACATGCCCGAAAAAAGCACAGGGCAATTCTTGAAAAAGCAAAAGGTTATTACGGCGATCGAAGTCGCACATTTCGCTCGGCAAACGAGCAGGTTTTGCACTCGGGACAGTATGCGTTTCGTGATCGTCGAGCCAAGAAGGGTGAGTTTCGTAGTTTGTGGATTCAGCGCATCAACGCGGGTTGCCGCATGAACGACATGAGTTACAGTCGCTTCATCGCGGGCTTGTCTGCTGCGGGCATCACCGTAGATCGAAAGATTTTGGCAGATTTGGCGGTGCACGATGAGAAGGCCTTTGCAAAATTAGTTGAAACAGCAAAGGGCGCTCTCGTCTGAGTCTTTCGCAACTCGCGTTCACGAGCAATCGAGTTCAGCGATTACGCAAACTTGTAAACGATAAATCTGAGCGAGCCCAAGAAAAGGCGTTCGTCGTCGAGGGAGCGACGCTGATCAACGAGGCTGTACGTTCTGGTTGGCAAGTCGAAGCCCAGTTCGTTGCGCCGGATGCATCTCCATGTGCTGGGGCTGGTGGTGCGGTCAACGAACTTGCAGTCGGGGTGATGGAGCGCGTCGCTTCAACCACGACCCCTCAGCCAGTCATTGCGATCGTCAATAAAAAGCAGCGAGATTTCAGAGATCTGAAAACTGACAACAGCTCTTGGGTCGTTGTCGCCGACCAGATATCTGACCCGGGCAATTTGGGCACGATCTTGCGTTCGGCCGAGGCAGCCGGAGCGAGCGCCTTGATGTTGACCAAAGGCACCGTCGATGCCTTTAGCCCCAAGGTTGTGCGGGCTTCTGCTGGCGCAATTTTTAATATTCCGGTTTTCGAGTCTGTGACTCTCGAACAAGTTTCCGAACTTGAATTTGTTCTGTGGGGCACATCAAGCCACGAGACCCAAAATTCGGTTGAATATGACAAAGCAGATCTGTCTGGACGCGTCGCGATTGTGCTCGGCAACGAAGCGCACGGTTTGTCGAGCACCACAAATTTGGACGGATGGCTAACAATCCAGCATGTCGGCAGGTCTGAAAGCCTGAATGTTGCGATGGCCGCAACGTTGCTGTGCTTTGAAGTCAAGCGTCAGCACCATTAATTAGCCGAGTCTGCAAGTCCTACGAGACTAAAGTTGAATATCGATGCCCGCTGAAAATCTCGAATCAATGAGGGTGGCGATTCAGACAGCCAAAGATTCGGCTAGCAAGGCTATAAAAGAATCTGGCGACCTCGCGGGGCTGCGAACACTTGGCGCTGAACTCAACAAACGAGACAGCCCGCTTAACAGCCTGAAAAGTGAAATGGGCAAGTTGTCGTCTGTCGACGACAAACGGGCGATAGGGCAGTTGCTGAACGCCGCAAATGCAGAGATTACTGCCGCACTCGAGGCGCGCACGGCTGAGTTCGCCGAATTAGAAATCGCCGCGCGTGTGGCCAAAGAGTCGCTCGATTTGACCGAATTGCTTGTCTCGCGCCGACGTGGCCACAGCCATATCGTGACCCAGGCGACCCAAAAACTCGAAGATGTCTTCATTGGTCTCGGTTTTCAGATCGCCGAAGGGCCAGAGGTCGAGACCGACTTTCACAACTTTGAGGCCTTGAACATGCCAAAGTCGCATCCGGCACGCTCAGAGTTCGACACTATGTTTCTTGAATATGGTGAACCGAATTCGATTTTGCTGCGCACCCACACTTCGCCCGTGCAAATTCGAGTGATGAAAACTTGGAAGCCGCCAATTTATGCAATCATGCCCGGTCGTGTGTTCAGAAGAGATACACCCGACGCGACCCATATGCCGGTGTTTCACCAGATCGAAGGGCTCGTCATTGACAGAAACATCACCTTTGCGCACTTGGCCGGAACAATCGAATCTTTCACCAAGGCATTTTTCGGCAGCGACTTCACGAGTCGGCTTCGTCCATCATTTTTTCCGTTCACTGAGCCAAGTGCCGAGTTCGACATTCGTCGGGCCGACGGGGATTGGATAGAACTTGGCGGTTGCGGAATGGTGCACCCGAACGTGTTGAAGAACGGGGGCATTGACCCCGAAGAGTTCAGTGGGTTCGCCTTTGGTTTTGGCATCGATCGAATGGCCAAAGAGCGCCATAAGGTCGAAGACATTCGCGAAATGTACACCAATGATCTCAGATTTTTGAGGCAGTTCTGATGAAAATTTTGGGCTCATGGTTGAACGACTTTGGCGACTTTGGCAATGACACCGAAAAGCTCGCCTCGGCGATGACGTCGTTGGGTTTGGCAGTCGAGTCTGTGACGGCGGTTGGAACACCAATAAAAGGGGTGGTGGTGGCACGAGTTTTGCGCACCGAGAGGCACCCTGATGCAGCAAAAGTTCATCGCGTATTTGTAGATGTCGGTGACTCAAAGGAACTTCATGTTTGGTGTGGTGCGTTCAATATGCGAGAAGGCGACCTGGTTCCGTTGGCGACATTGGGCACGAAAATGCCCGACGGTCGTGTGATCTCGCCTCGTGGCATTTTGGGCATTGAAAGTCACGGGATGTTGTGTTCGGGCACCGAATTGGGATTGTCATCTGACGAGGATGGCATTTTGATTTTGCCAAAGAACTTGAAGCTAGGTGCAGATTTATTCTCGGCCTTGAAGATCAAGGGCGATTTCGTTTTCGACCTGGATGTCACGAGAAACCGACCCGATTGCAACGGCCATTTGGGTGTTGCTCGCGATCTGGGGGCACACCTAGGGGTCAAGGTCGAACTTCCGAGTGGCGACAAGGTCAAAAAAGGTCCGTCTCGTTCTTTGAAAGTAGTGATCGCCGATAAAGAAAGATGCGCTCGATATAACGCGACCCTAATTTCTGGGGTTAAGGTTGGCGATTCTCCAGACTGGATAGCGCAAAGGTTAACCAACTGTGGCATGCGCCCGATCAACAATGTCGTTGATGCTTCAAACTTGGTGATGCTCGAGTTGAACCAACCGACTCACGCCTTTGACGCCGAAAAAGTGAACAACGGTTTCAAGATTCGTCGCGCGCGAGCTAATGAAAAACTTGTGACTCTTGATGGCCAAGAAAGAGAATTGACAACAACTGACTTGCTGATTTGTGACGGTAAAGATGTCGCAATCGGTCTGGCCGGCGTCATGGGCGGAGCCTCGAGCGAAATCAATGACCAGACAACCAGCGTCGCATTAGAGACGGCATGGTTTGAGTCTTCGGGTGTGTCGCAAACAGCGGCAAGAATGAACCTGAAATCCGAGGCGTCGATGCGATTTGAGCGGGGCGTCGACCCGCACGGCATCGACCATGCTGTAAGTCGATTTGCGGCTTTGTTGCGCGAGTCGTGCCCAGATTTGGTTGTGCATGCAGGCGCCACCGACATCAAAGAAAAATCTTTGCCGCCAAAAAATAAAGTCGTTGGTCTGCGAGTCGATCAGGTGCGACGCATCTTGGGTGCAAACATTTCAGCCAAAAGCATTTCGACGATGCTGGCAAAGATAGGTTTTGTCACCAAATCTCAGTCATCTGCCAAAAATTCGACCCTAAAGATTTCGGTGCCTTCATGGAGACCAGATTGCCAAACCGAAATCGATCTGATCGAAGAAGTTGCCCGCCACTATGGCTATGAAAACCTGGGCAAAGTTGTGCCGCAATCTACGATGCACGGTCGGCTCTCGGCAACACAACAGCGTCGTCGTCAACTTCACGATTTGGTGTTGAGTTTGGGTCTAAGCGAAGCGATGCCAAACCCATTTTTGGCACCTGGTGATCTCGTCAGATCGGGGTTGACAGAAGACAACGCCATACGCCTTGCCAACCCGCTCGTATATGAAGAGAGTGTCTTGCGAACATCTCTTCGACCGGGACTGCTGAAAGCAATTGGCTTCAATCTTTCGCATCGGGCTAGCAATATTGCGCTGTTTGAAATCGGTCATGTTTATCCAACTGGGTCTGACTCTTCGCCTGACGGATTGCCTGATGAGTATGAAGCTCTGTGTTTGGTCTGTGTCGGTCAGACCAGCGCCTTGGCTCTTGACTGGTGGAGCCAAATCTCGGCCGTAATGGGTTTTGGTGCCCAACTCGATCAGAGCGCGGTCGAGCCCGGATATCACCCAAGGAGAAGTGCAGTTTTACGGCGGGGCAAGCAGGCCCTTGGCTGCGTGGGTGAAATTGATCCGAAAGTTTTGGCACAAAATCAAATCAGCTCTTCAGTCGCATGTCTTGAATTGAATCTTTCCGTTTTGCTTGCCGAGACGCCGCGGGTTGCAACGGCCAAACCTGTCAGCAGATTTCCGAGAAGCGACTTTGATCTGGCATTCACCGCGCCAAACACATTGACGGCGGGCGTCTTGATGAAAGCTTTGCGCCAAGCCGGTGCCGCAGAATTGGTCGACATTGAACTTTTTGACGTATACCGAGGTGCGGGTTTGCCCGAAGACTCGCGAAGTCTAACTTTCAGGTTGTGTCTGCAGGCCAGTGACCGAACCCTGAACGATTCAGAAGTCACTTCAATTCGTCAGAAATGTCTGGATGCCGCAGAAAAACTTGGGGCACATCTTCGTAATTAGTTTTTCTCAACATGAATAGTCATCGACCAATTGTTGTTGGTGATGACGGTGTCAAGCGTTGTAGTTGGTGCGGGTCAGATGCACAATATATGCGCTACCACGATCTTGAGTGGGGAAGGGCGGTCACAAATGACCAACGCATTTTCGAAAAAATTTGTCTCGAGGGCTTTCAGGCAGGTTTGAGTTGGTTGACTATCTTGCGCAAACGGTCGGCTTTCAGGTCGGCGTTCAAAAACTTTGACCCCAATTTGGTAGCCAGGTTTTCAACAAAAGACATCGACCGACTATTGCAAAACGCAGAGATAGTGAGGCATCGAGGCAAAATCGAGGCGGCAATCAACAACGCCAAGATGATGTTGCAAATGCAAACCGACGGTGTGTCGCTTGCAAAATTCGTGTGGAGTTTCAGCCCCGAAAACTATTCGGGCAGGCAGGCTAAGGCACCCCAGTCACCGCGACAAATTCGCAGTTCGACACCTGAG
>CAYOVI010000013.1:0-26007 GCA_964407365.1 uncultured Ferrithrix sp. | reverse complement strand
TATCGAGAATTCACCCAATACTTTCCTCAGCCAGGGTGGGTCGAACATGACGCCGAAGAAATCTGGCTAGCCGTCGTTTCAACTCTGCAAGAGGTCATCGGCAAAATTGATCAACCAATTTCGGCAATCGGCATCACCAACCAACGAGAAACCGTGGTCGCCTGGAGTCGCAGAACTGCCAAACCATTCGGGTCGGCAATTGTCTGGCAAGACCGCCGAACCGCCGAGCGATGTGCGCAAATCTCCGAACATCTGCCCTTGGTGCGTCAGCAAACCGGTCTCGTGATTGACCCCTATTTTTCGGGCACGAAATTCGAATGGCTGATCAAAAATCGCGAGATCAAAGTCGACGACGACTTGTGCCTGGGCACCATTGACTCATGGTTGATTTATAAATTGACCGGCAACAAGTCTTTTGTCACCGACGTCACCAATGCCAGTCGCACGATGCTTTTCGACATCAAAAAAGTTTGCTGGAGCCCAGAACTTTGCGATCTGCTTCAAGTGCCAATCAAAAATCTGCCAACTGTTCTAGGTTCGAGTGGACGATTTGGGCTGACCGTTCAGCACGGGCTGCTGCCTGCTGGTGTTCCTATCTCGGGTGTCGCCGGCGACCAGCAAGCAGCGCTGTTCGGCCAGGCCTGTTTTGCCCAAGGTGCAACCAAGAACACCTATGGCACCGGAAGTTTCGTTCTTATGAACGTCGGAACCAATTGCCCCAAGCCGCAAACTGGCATCTTGACGACCATTGCTTGGCAGATCGAATCACAAATGCCCGTCTATGCCCTTGAAGGTGCGATCTTTGCTACGGGTGCGGCGATTCAATGGCTGCGCGATGGTCTGAAAATTATTGACCAGGCAAGCCAGATCGGCCCACTGGCCCAATCTGTTGACGACTCGGGTGGCGTAGTTTTGGTGCCGGCATTCGTTGGGCTCGGAAGCCCGTGGTGGGACCCAATGGCTCGCGGAGCAATCTTTGGCATTACCCGTGGCACGACCCGAGCCCACATCGCCCGTGCCACGATCGAATCGATAGTTTTTCAAACCCGAGACGTGGTCGAGTCGATGAGCATGGCTTCGGGTGTGAAGATAAAAGATTTGCGTGTCGATGGTGGTGCAGCGGTCGTCGACTTTATGTTGCAGCTTCAAGCCGATCATTTGGGAGTCGACGTGCTTCGTCCAAAACAACTCGAGACCACCGCAATGGGCGCCGCGTTCTTGGCTGGGCTTGCCGAGAAAGTGTGGGGATCAACAGAAGAGATCTCAGATGCCTGGCAACTCGACACGAAATTCACGCCCGCATCCACCCCGGCGGGTTATGACTCTTGGCAAACTGCGGTCAAGCGCTCGATGAATTGGGTGGTCTAGAGACCAGCACCCAAAAGTGCGGCGCCAATTGCGCCTGCATGCTCACCAAGTTGTGCAACGCGCAAATCTGGGTGCTCGCGATTGTCCGGGGCATAGAGCAATTGCTTGAACCACTTTTTTATGTGCGGCATCAATGAATCTGCCGCTTCGGCCATGCCGCCCCCGATGACGATCACGTTCGGGTCGGTGATGTTTGTCAGATTTACCAAACCCACTGCGACCCATCTTCCAAAAGTGTCGAGATAACCAAGGGCTTGTTGATCACCTGCAATAGCCCGAGCAATCACCTCTTCGCCGCGTTCTCCACCGGCGATTGTGGCCAAACCTGAGCCTGACGCATAACGTTCCCAGCAGCCACGCTGACCGCACTTGCACAAAATGCCTTGCGACTCAACGACCATGTGTCCGATCTCGCCTGCAAAGCCATGACTTCCACGTTGCAACTTCGAGCCCGAAACGAATCCACCACCGATACCAGTGCCCAAAGTGACCATCCACATATCGGTGGCACCACGACCTGCCCCAAACTGCCATTCAGCATGAGCGGCACACGTTGCATCATTTTCTACGTCGATGCTGTGACCCAACTCTTTTTCTAGTTGTGTGCGAAGGTCAAGTTCAATTGCCCCTGTCAGGTTTGGCGACTCACGCACCACACCTTGGGGTGTGATCATGCCTGGCACGCCGACGCCCAACGATTTATATTTGCCGAGTTCTCGAGCAATTTCTGCCAGAGTGGCGACTAAATCATCGGCATGAGGCGTCGGACGACGAACTGAATTGACAATCGCACCGTTCTCGAATAGCACCCCGAGACATTTTGTTCCACCGACGTCAATGCCGGCAACTGCAGTCACGACTCGCAGCGTGCCTTTAGTTCTTTCAGGGTGTGCAGAATTCGGCCCTCGGCCCTGCGCTTGATAAAACCCGGAAGTGGAACTATCAACTCAACCGACAGCGAGTACGTGACTTTGGTGCTCGCGTCTGATTGCTCGAATTTATATGAACCATCGATCGACCTCATGATGTCGCCTTCGGTCAAATGCCATGAGATCTGCTTCGGAGCATGTGCATAGTCGTATTTCAGCGTGTAATGCGTGCTGCGACCCAATGCAGAAGCGCGGTAATCAACCAACACTGGCCGGTTCTGCGAATCGCGCTCACGAACCACGGCCTCTTTAACGTCTGGTGCCCATTCTGGATAACGCTCGACATCGATGGCCACGTTGAAACACTTTTCGGCAGACGCGGCGATTAGTTCTACCTCAGATGCTGAATCAACCACGTATATATTTAACCATATTTCTGTCCTTGCTGGCCCAAGACAAATTTTGGCTAATTGACGCTCAAGATTTGCCCAAGATTGAGGGCGAGTCTGTTGTAATCGAATATTGATTCGGCTCGAAAACGCGAGGCTTTTGCCATCTGCTCGCGCTTTGCTCGCTCGTCAAACAAATTTCGCAGTGCCGAAACGACATCGTTGAGCCTTGTCGGGTCTTCAATGACCAAACCCGTCTTGTCATGCTCTACGGCGTCGGCCGCCCCTCCGCTTCGTCCGGCAATTTGTGGCACGCCACATGCTGCTGCCTCGGCAAACACGATGCCAAAACCTTCTTGCTCCAAACCCATCCACCTCGAGCGACAAAGCATCGCGGCGACGTCGGCACAACCATAAAGCTTCGGCAAAACATCGTCTGAGACACGACCCAAAAAGGTGGTGGGTGAACGCATTTCTCGTGCAATTTTTTCGAGACGACCCAAATCGCGACCACCCCCAGCGATCAATAAACGTAAACTAGGTCGCTCACTGGCCAAATGGGCAACCGCGCGTATCAACACGTCAAAGCCCTTGCGTGGCACGAGGCGACTCACACTGACAACAAGGTCTGATTCTTCAGCAACCCCAAAACTCTTTCTCGCGGCTATTTTTTGTTCGGGTGTCAAAATCTTGAACCTGTCGACGTCGACCCCTGGTGTGATCACGTGCAGTTTGCCGTCAAGGTTTGAGATTCGCTTTGCCTCGACTGCGGGATAATTTCCCGATGCGATGACAATTTTGGCTTTGTTCAAGACTCGCGAGATAAGTTGCGATGCAATTGGCAACCGAGCTGGCACGGTCACTTCGGCGCCATGCAACACAACTGCATATGGCAAGTCGAGCCACTGGCCCACCAAACCAAGTGGCAAGGCCGGGTCTAACACGACTAGTTCTGCGCCGAACTGAGCGGCCATCTTGTTAATCTTTCGAACCATCATTGGGGTTGGCAACAAGACTGGTTCGCGAGTGCGACGAATCTCAAACTTTTGTGCGGCGTCGAAATCTTTGCTACCCGCGTAAGGGCTGGTAAGCACAGCGAAACTTTCTGGCGGCAACCGACGCCACCATTCGAAAAGCAAATTTTGAATTCCGCCAATTTTTGGCGGAAAGTCGTTTGTAACCAATAGATGTTTCACTTCGCTTCACTTTACGCTCGGCAACGCCGCCAATTCTGCTTTAACTAATTCATCGTCGTCGCTTTTGTCGATCAGGTACCCCAAGCCCAGCCGGCCAGCCGACCAAACCGCATGCGCGCGAAGCATCGCATCGTCGTGCATCAGGTATTTTTTCAACAACTCGACAACGATGTCTTTGCTTGCGTCTGCAATGTTGCCAAGAATAATCAGCGCGTTGCGTCGCAACCATTTTGGGTCGCGATTTGCGATGTACCATGCCCCAAATTCATTGATCAAAGATTCGTCGTCACTTGTCAAAATTTTTTCTACCGAAACCCAGGCCTTCAAAGAACCAGACAAGGGCAATTCTGGTCGACTCTTGGCGACGAACCGAATTGTGGGTGGGCATACTTCTTGACAGTCATCACACCCATAAATGCGATCGCCAAGTGGGACTCGAAACTTGGGGTCAAAAACTCCGGGCTTTTGCAACAACCATGCCAAACACTTGTTGGCATCGATCACCCCTGGTTCAATTATTGCCCCAGTCGGACAATTCTCCAGACAGCGCGTGCACGAACCACAACCGTCGTCTACCGTTCGTTTTGCGACATCTAACACAGCATCGGTGACCACGCTGCCGAGCACAAAATAACTGCCGGCACCTTTGATCAGCAGATTTGAATTTTTGCCAAACCAACCCACGCCAGACTGATAGGCAATTTCTCGGTCGACGATCGCATTTTCATCGGCTAGAACTATCGCGCGAAAACCATCTTCTTTGAGTTGATCGGCGACAACCTGCAATGACTTTCGCAACTGGTCGTAATAGTCAGACCAAACATAACGAGCAACACGTGCCGAAAGTTCTGCTGGGTTTTCTGGCGGCATGGTCGAATAAGACAATGCGCCGACGATCACCGATTTTGCGGAATGCAAAGTCTTGGTCGGGTCGGTGCTGCGCTCAGGGTTGCGAAACGTGAATTGCATTTCGTTGTCGAGACCTGATGCCTTGCGGTCGTTTATCGCCTCGCGCGCACGCTGAAGAACGTCGGCGCTTGCCACACCCATTTTGTCGAGACCAGATTTGTGGCCCAACTCCAAGAGTTGCGCGGTATAGCTTAAGTTGCTGTTTTGATCCGACGCTTTAACTGACTGCACGATGCCGAAGCGTAGGCACCAAACCCGCATTTGCGAGCATTTTTAGGGTTCTTTGTTCTTCTAAGTTCAAAACAACGGCTTTTGCACCAGTATCTTCACAAAAAAACGAGACCACGCAGTCGTCGCATGCCGCACTTGCTCGCATCGCACAATTATCGCAACTGATTGACAAAACCTCGATAGACGAACCAGCCTGGCTGGCTGCTTTGTCAGTTTGGGTGCTGGTGAAGGGGGTTTCTTGCACGAACTTTGCTCCTTTGGGGTTTGGTTCTTGCTCACAACCTTGCCCGAGGCATGTTGCAGGGTTAAATAGCGAAAAGCTCTGCCCCAACTTTGTCTACGTTCAGCACCATTTTGCTTCCACTTTTCGGAAGAGCATCATCTATTCTCTGTGCCCCTGCGTGATCTACCATCGCCGCAATCGTCGGACCCGAGCCTGACAGCCAGGCACACCATGCACCCGCATCGACGGCGGCCTGAAGCGCGCGTTTTGATTCGGGGGCTTTTTCAAGACGCAAATCTTGGTGCAGGCGATCAGCCGTGGCAATTGCGAGTGCATCTTTGTCACCGGCCGCCAATGCGGCAACCAAAAGTGCGGTGCGCCCAACGTTGAAGACAGCATCTTCGAACTTGATAGATGACGGAAGCTTCGCGCGAGATTCTTTTGTCGAAGTCTGTTGCTGTGGAACCCAGACGATTATGCTCGGCTCGAGTTTGGTTGGTATTCGAACCGTGCGCCCTTCAACGCTGGCGACAAAACCACCGAACATCGAGGCAGAAGCGTTGTCAGGATGCCCCTCGAGTTCGCTTGCGATGCGCAATATTTCGGCGCGAGATGCTTCGAACTCTTTTTTACCTGCACCGTTTTTTTCGGCGTGAGCAAGTATGCAACCAGCAAGTCGAGCCGCGCCGCTGAAACCTAGGCCTTTACCCATTGGCATTTGAGAACGAACCCAAAGGTCTTGGCTGCCGCCACAATGACGGAAAGCGACCGTAAGTGGATGATTCTCGTCGGCAACGTTCGATTCTGCGGGCGCATTGCCAAAGCCCGCCTCAAGATGCAAGTCGAGAGCCATGCCTAAAACATCGAAGCCTGGTCCGAGATTTGCAGAACTAGCCGGCACTCGCACGGCAACTGACTTTTGCATCGTGATCGTGATTCTATTGCGCACTGACAAAACTAAGGAGATCTATTTCTGCAATTGTTTTGCCATGTCGTTGCTCACTCGAACCAAATCTTCTAAGACTTGTCTTGCAGAACCACTGTCGATCGACTGAATAGCCATTTCTAAGCCTTGGCTCATGTCGTTCGCTTTGCCAGCAACCACCATGCCTGCAGCCGCGTTAAGCGCAACGATGTCTCGAACCGCACCTGTTTGGCCATCTAACATATTGCGAAAAATTTTGGCATTGTCCAAAGGCGAGCCACCACGCACAGCGCCAACATTCGCCGGTTCTAGCCCGAGAGTTCTCGCATCGATTTCAAACTCGTGCATCTTGCCAGACTCGAGTGCGACAATTTGACAAGGTCCACCAAGTGAAAGTTCGTCCATTGAACCGTGCCCATGCACGACCCAGGCTCGCTTAACCCCCCGCGTTGCAATTGCCTTGGCCATCACCTTGGCAAACGCCGGTTCACCAATGCCAACGACCATATAAGAGATCGAAGCAGGGTTGGCCATCGGACCGAGCAGGTTGAAAACTGTCGGCACACCGATCTCTCGACGCGATGGACCGGTGAACCTGAATGCGGGATGAAATCTTTGGGCAAAACAAAAACCAAAACCGGTTTCTTCAACGCACCTTGCCACACCAATGCCGTCTAATTCGATGGCAACACCGAGTGCCTCAAGCACGTCGGCAGCGCCACTCTTCGACGATGAAGCTCGACTGCCGTGTTTGCAAACAGGAATTTTTGCACCCGCCACCACAAGTCCTGCCATTGTCGAGACATTGACTGAATGGCTGTGATCGCCACCGGTGCCAACAATGTCGAGAGATTGACCTGCTATTTCTTCTGACAAAAAGACGCGCTCTGCCGCTCGACGAACTTCGGCCAACATGCCCTCGAGTTCAACTTCGGTTTCGCCCTTGGCTCGCAAGGCCACGATGAACGCAGTTATCTGAGAAGGGGTCGCCTCGCCCGACAAAACCGACCGCATCGCCGCGGCTGCGTCGCTAGCACTCAGATCTTTGTTGGCCAACAGTTGTGAGATGACCCGCGACCAAGAACCTGCCGCTTCGATTTGGCTCATGCTAAGCGAGCCTCAGGCGCTTCGACGGGTGCGCAACATCTTTCGGCGTTCGCGAGCCGAAGCCCCACCCCAAACACCCTGCTTTTCGCGACTGTCGAGCGCATAAGTCAAACACGCTATTCGCACTTTGCATTCGCCGCAGATCGATTTTGCCTGGCCACAATTTTCTTCGTTATCTGGATAAAAAATCTGGGGGTCAAGACCTTGGCAGGCACCACTGTTGCGCCAAGACAAATCAAACTCTGGCACGCGAACCCCCTTGTTCTCGTCGGGCACAGGCTAGAACTTGGGTGTTGCATCACGCCAATCGGCGCTATGTCGGTCGTCGGGGTTTATGTGCAAATAGACGCACGGACTGACTAAATCTTGTCTGCTCGTTTAGGCTAAATCAATGCGTATTGATGAAGTTCTAGTGTCAGTCACTGAGTCACGACGCCAAGCTCTGCAAAAAATTAAGGATCAAAAGTTTGATCTGCTTGTCGTGGGCGGTGGAATAACCGGTCTCGGTGTCGCCCTCGACGCTGCAACTCGCGGCATGAAAGTTGCCCTGGTTGAGCGCGAAGATTTCTCATCTGGAACCTCGTCAAAAAGCAGCAAATTGATTCACGGCGGTGTCAGATATTTGCAACAAGGTGAGATAAAACTCGTCTACGAGGCTCTGCATGAGCGGCAAAGGCTAAGGCGCAACGCACCACATTTGGTTCAGGTGTTGCCATTCATGATTCCGATATTGAAACGCGACGGCGTGGTATCGCGAAAAATTGCACGTGCCCTCGGCAGTGCTTTATGGATGTATGACCTGACTGGCGGCTGGCGAATCGGCAAGTTTCACCGCCGTCTCAAGGCAGACAAAGCGTTGTCTCACTTGCCGACCATGGACGGCAAAAAACTCGGCTCGGCATATCTCTATTTTGACGCGATGGCCGACGACTCAAGAATTTGCGTCGCGCTTGCGCGCACGGCGATCAAGCACGGCGCCTGCATCGTCAATCACACGAAGGTTGAAAAAATTGTCCATGACGCCGAAGGTCGCGCATGTGGTGCTCTCGTGAAACCAGACGATAACGAACCGTTCACCATCAAGGCCCAAATTATTGTCAACGCCACCGGTGTTTGGTCAGACGAATTGATGACCACTGATCAGGGCAAAAACCCCGATTCAATTCGGCCGGCCAAAGGCGTCCATTTGACCCTGCCGTGGAATCTCGTGCGCAACGACATCGCCGTTGTCATACCTGTGCCTGGTGACAAGCGCAGTCTGTTTTTGATCCCGTGGATTTCGAACTATGACGGCACCTACCAATACACGTATGTCGGCACGACAGATACCGACTATCAAGGTTCGATCGACGACCCACAGTGCACGAAAGTTGACATCGACTATGTGCTGAAGGCACTCAATGCCACCGTGACAACGGGTGTAACGGCAAGAGACGTGACCGCCGTTTGGTCGGGTCTGCGTCCACTTGTAAAAGCCGTGAGCGGTGAAAAAATAAATTCGCGAACAGCCGACCTTTCGCGTCGCCACAAGGTTTCAATTTCGAACTCAGGGGTGATCACGATTGCCGGCGGGAAATTGACGACATATCGCAAAATGGCCCAAGACACCGTAGATCAAGTTGCCAAGGCGCTGAATGTCTCAAAGACCTGCCAGACAAAAAATCTCAAATTGATCGGCTCAACTTCGAGCATTTCAATGTCTCACGACAAAGTCGCGAACCATTTGCTCTCAAGATTTGGCAGCGAAGCGAGCCTGATCGGTGAAATGATCGCTAACGACCCCAGTTTGGGCAAGCAACTTGTAGACGGGTTGCCATATGTGAGAGCCGAGGCAATCTTTGCCGTGACCCACGAGATGGCTCGCACGCTAGATGACGTGCTCTCGCGACGCACTCGAGCACGGATCATTGATCGCGGTGCAAGTGTTGCAAGTGCCCGAGGTGTGGCCGAATTGATTGGCCCGCTATTGGGCTGGGATGAGCAAGAGACCAACAACCAAGTGTTCGCCTATTGTGACTCTTGTGCAGATGAAGATCGGGCAGCGCTCGACCCGCAATAACTTCCAAAAACTGATGGCTAATTTGTGACCGCCGAGGCCAAACCACCAATTGAATTTGTCGGGCGAGTCGAAGAGATTACCGATCGAATCTCCTCGCCGATAAAAGAACTTTCACCAGAGTTCGTGGCGCAGCTCGGCGAAATTTGCCCAACGTCGACCGACGCCACCGACCTTGTTGATCATTCTCGTGACTGGTGGCCTCTGGCTATGCACTGGTCGTTGAATGGCAAAACAACGAGACGACCAGGCGCAGTCTGCCGACCAACTTCGACCGAGCAGGTCAGCCAAGTCGTGGCCCTTTGTGCGACTAACTCTGTGCCAGCAACAGTCTCGGGCGGTCGCTCAGGTGTTTGTGGCGCGGCGGTGCCTCTTTTTTCTGGCGTAGTGATTGACACCAGCGATTTAAAGGGTGTGATCAGTGTCGATCAAGACTCTGGGGTGATCGAAGTTCTACCCGGCACTTTTGGCCCCGATCTAGAGCATGAAATCAATTCGAGCCACAAACTCACAGTCGGCCACTTTCCGCAATCTTTTGACATATCGACGGTCGGCGGTTGGATTGGCTCGCGAGGTGCGGGCCAATTTTCGACCCGTTACGGAAAAATCGACGAAATGATCGCAGGTCTCGAGGTCGTGCTATCGGACGGGTCAATTGTTTTGACCGGCACCGAGCCAGCTGGCGCTGCCGGGCCGAATCTAACTTCGCTTTTTATCGGCAGCGAGGGAACTCTTGGCATCATCACCCGAGTCTGGTTACGTGCTCACCCTTTGCCAGCCACCACGAAGAAAATGGCATTCAGTTTCAAAAACTTTTCAGATGCAGTCGAAACCATGCGCAGCGCCGTTCGACACGGTGCAACTCCAGCGGTGCTGCGACTATACGACGAACGTGAAAGCAAGCGTAGTCACGGCGGCGACGGCACGAATTGTGTTCTCTTGGTCCTCGATGAGGGCTTAGAGACGATCGTCGATTCGACACTCAAAGTTGTCGGAGATTTCGCCATTGCCAACAAAGGTGAGATTGCTGATTCGAAACTGGTCGATGATTGGCTCGATCACCGCAACGACACAAGTGGTCTTCAGGTGCTTTCGCGACGAGGATTCGTTATCGACACGATGGAAGTCGCGACTGCCTGGTCGCGTGTCAATGATGTGGCTGAGTCGGTCAAGACATCGATCATGCAGGTATCTGGTGCGCGAAGCGCGACTTGTCATATCTCACACAGTTATATCGATGGTGCATGCATTTATTTCACGTTTGTAGCCGAGCCGCAGGCCAAAGATTTAGATTCGATTGAACTCGCCTACTCTCAAATTTGGAACGTAGCCCAAGATGCCGCACTCAAGTCTGGTGCCAACCTCACTCATCACCATGGCGTGGGCATCAATCGAGCAAAATACATGAAGCGCGCGTTGGGCCAAGCTCATGATGTCTTAGCCTCAATAAAGAATGCCCTTGACCCAAAAGACATTTTGAATCCGGGCAAGTTGGCATTCGATTCAAAACACGGTGAACACAAGATCTAGTCGCAAAAATCAAATGGTTGGAGACATATTTTGAGCGTCCTGGTAATCGACATCGGCACAACCTCACTGCGTTCAGGTGTCGTGCGTCAAGATGGCTCGCTTCGTTTCTTGAATTATGAAAGTTGCAAGCCCGACACGCCCGCACCAGGACTAGTCGAATTCGACGCACAAAAAATGGCCGACGCCGTTTTGCGGGTCTGCAACAAGACACTCGAACAAGCGAAAAAAACTGACAAAATTCTCGGCGTTGGCATCACAAATCAACGAGCCTCAACCATTGTCTGGAGCAAGTCGAGTGGCAGACCCCTTGGCCCCGCGCTTGGCTGGCAAGATCTGCGCACGGTCGGTGAATGCATGGCAGCTGCAAGCGAGCATGGCATCAAGCTTGCCCCGAATCAAACGGCCACAAAGGCCGCGTGGATGTTGCAGAACTATGTTCGAAACAAAAATATCGATCCGCAAGACGTGTGTGTCGGCACGGTCGACTCGTTCGTTGCAGCAATACTTTCGAATAACCAGTTGCATGTCACCGACTCGAGCAATGCCGCCGTGACCGGTCTTTGCTCGCTAGATGCTCTCACTTGGTCTTCTCGACTCTGCGAAACTCTTGGTGTAGACATTGAGAGTTTGCCTCGCATCGTTGCTTCAGCCGGCGTGGTCGGCAACGCGACCGCCCTTCCTGGCTCACCGCCCATTGCGTGTCTGATAGGTGACCAACAGTCATCGTTGATCGGTCAGGCCTGCATCACCGTCGGGTCGACAAAAATAACTTTTGGCACCGGCGGAATGCTGAACACGTTCACCGGCGACGACCCGCCGACAAAATTTACACGCAATGAAAACGGAACTTTTCCGATCGTTGCCTATCGACAAGCAGATTCAACTCATTGGGCTGCAGAGGCAATCATGCTTTCTGCCGGCTCGAACATCGATTGGCTTTGTCAAGATCTTGGGTTGATCGAATCACCTCAAGCCAGCCACGATCTCGCCTCAGAAGTTTCTGACACCGGTGGTGTCGTCTTCGTGCCCGCACTTTTTGGTCTAGGCACCCCGCACTGGGACTATGGTGCACGAGGCACACTTCTCGGCATCACCCGTGGCACCACCCGTCAGCACATTGTCAGAGCCGTGCTTGAAGGCATCGCCCACAGCGGAGCAGATCTCGTCGACTCGGTTGTCAAGTCGACCCAGCTCACATTGGGTTCAATTCGCATCGACGGTGGCATGAGCCAAAACCCGACTTTCGTCCAGGCACTTGCCAACGCCACGGGTCGCACAATCGAAGTCTCGCCGGTCAGCGAGGCCACGACTTTGGGTGCAGCCTTCTTGGCTGGACCGCAGGTTTCTCTATGGTCATCGGTGGGTCAAGCCGTCAGCACTTTTAAACCAAGCCAAATTGTGCAACCTGTCCAGCTGCTTGATCGCGCACAATGGCACGAGGCGGTTTCGCGCTCTCGCAAATGGATTCCTGCGCTTTCGGGTCTCGACTTCTAAAGTCGTCTAGATTTATTCAATGCTTTCTGAGAGTGACATCGAACTTTTAGCCGCGGCCCAGGCTTTCGAGTTGGCTGCCCGCGACATTTATGCGAGCGCAGTTTCTCGAAAATCTACCTCTGATGAAGAAACAGGTCTGCTTCTGCTGATTCACAGTCATCATGTTGCATATGAACAAACTCTCAATGGAGTTTTGAGCAAACGCGCAGCAACGGGTCGCAACGGCGATGTCTACACAAAGTTCTTTGCCCAACTCTCAGATTCGAGCAAGTTGTGGTCGACTCTGCTCGAGCTCGAAAATACGGCAATCGCAACGCACACCGCAATAATCGAAAAACTTTCATCTGCAAAACGAGCTGCTCTTCTGGCATCGATAACCGTCGTCCAAGCCCGACACGCTGCCATGCTCGCCACACGTATTTCGACAAGTTTAGATCTGGCACTTGAGAACCCTGTGCAGTCGGTGGTGTCGCAATGAGACAAATTAGTCGTCGCGAAATGCTGAATTTGACCGCGCTGTCTTTGGCCTCAGGTTTGGTTGTTGCCGCCTGTGGCAAACAAAAAGGCATAGTTGATGACGGCGCAATCGCCCGCCTCGGAGATTCGCCCTCGACCACTGCATTGGCAGAGGTCGAAGTAACCGACGCAATCTTGTTGCGCACCGCTGCATCGCTTGAATACAACGCAATCGACACTTATTCGGCCGCGTTGGGTCTAGGGGTGTTCACCGGCGACCTTGCGTCAGCCACAGAAGTGGCCAAACGCTTTCGAGATGATCACCAAAGCCACGCCGACGCCGTCAACGGTCTTGTTCAAGCGCTCGGCGGCAAAGAGCACCGCTGCGCCAATGTGCGCATCAACGATCTTTATCTGAAACCTGCTCTTTCATTGATCACCGACGACAAGAATGAAAATGTTGGTCTCGACTTGATTGCCCTTGCCCACGCACTCGAGAACTTGGCCGCACAGACTTACCAAGGTGTGGTCGAATTGATCTCTGATCCCAAACTTCGGGCCGATGCGATTCGAATCGGTCAACAAGAATCGAGACATGCGGCTCTCTTGGCCCAAGTTTTGAACCCTGGCATCGCTGCGATGGGCCCGACTCTCGACGAGGTGACGGGCAAACCGAAGATTGCTGCAATTCCGAGCGCATTTGGGTCTCAGGGCAACATCGCCCTGACTGTGGGTGCGCCAAAAGAAGATGGCTCGCGCACAACGCTTTTGCTCGAAACACCGAGTTTGAACTCGCTTATCTACGACAACGTCTCTTGCTGAGCGATTGATTTCGCCCGTAAACTTGAATCAACGGTGAGTCGGTCGGTCGACCGCAGTGTCGCGGTGTCAAAATCGCGACATTGAGGAAAGTCGGGACTTCACAGGACAAAGTGCTGGTGAAAGCCAGGTCGGGGAAACCTGACATCTCGTGCAACAGAAAATAGACCGCCGATGGTTGGGTCGTAAGGCTTTTCACAGGCAAGGCTGAAACGGTGCGGTAAGAGCGCACCAGCGCAGTTGGCGACAGTTGCGGCTTGGCACGTCACTTGAAGCAAGGCCGCGCAGGGGGCACGAACTGTCCGTTCGCTTTCGAGCAACCCTCGGGTAGGCCGCATAGATGGATGGTCGTCGGCGTCGGTGCGAAAGTGCTGTCGCTACAAAATCCCGCTTATAGACCGGCTCACTGTTTTTAATCGCCGACCTTCATTGTCCGTGGTCGAGAGATCCTTTTGTCAGAAAAATTTTTCTACGACTCTTGTCTCTGAGAAAAAAATATCGCCACCCGACTACGCAACCCAATAGACCGATAATTTCAAGGGGCAAATTCAAAATACCTCGCTCGACTGAAGGCAAACTATTTTGACTCAACGACAAACCCGACAAAGGCCACCAGAAAGTTTCGGCGTTTGAAAATGCTCCGTCAAAGATCAGGTGTATAAAGAGCCCAATCGGCACGGCAAGCAGGCGCTGGCGACTTGGCTTTCGACCCGCCGTGACAACCATGATCACAAACAAAACAAAAATGCTCGTCACCACACTGTGCATCGGCCCAACCGCACCCCGAACCCCGTCGATCAAATCTGGAGTCAAAGCCGCGAGTGCGACCAATCGATAATCAAATTTGGGGTCCCGAAAAACAAACCAAACCGACCAAATCGATGCGGCAATGAACCAGAAAAACATTTGGCTCAGATAACCAAATAGCAATCGCAATTGGGGCACTCGGCAATTTGGTCGGCATCAAGTTTTTTTAGTTTGCCAAGTTCAACCACCGACAAATCAAGATGACAAGATTGGCACTTTGAGCCGTGCAATTCAGCAACTGCCGGGGTCGTGCGTTTCTCACGTTTGGTTTCATAGAGCTTTATCAACTTGATCTCGATCGACTTGGCGATGCCGATTCGTTTATCTTCCAAAGAAGCCCTTTCTCTTTGGCAAGACTCAATTGCCAGATTCAAACTCTGCGTCGCTGCGTCTACGGTTTTCGATTGGGCTTCAATTTCACCCGAAAGTCGGACAATGACCGTTTCTAGTTTTTCGGTCGCATCCAACAACTGCAATTCTTGGTCGTCGTTGTTACTGCGTTCTGCCTTAGCCGAGTCGATTTCGTGTTGCAGAGCCTCTGCTTGCCGTGGTGCGATCACAGTGCGCAATTGTTGAGAATATTTTGCAATCTGCGACTCGCACTTCTCGTTTGCCAATTCAAGTTCGGTTATTTGTGCTTTTGCCTGATTTAGTTGCAAAGTCGCGAGGTCATGTTCGCCTTGCATCTTTTTAAGTTCTGATTTTTCTTTTGCCAGCACCTTGTGCTCATCTAGGTTCATCTGCCGATGCGACACTTGCATTAGTGCCGTGTCGACTTTTTGCAACTCAAGAAGATCGGGCGTCACGGCGAGCCAGTCGTGGTCTGCACATAGTTTGGTAATGGCCTAGCACACTCATAAAAATAGAGGCCTTGCTCGGTGGTGGGCACGGGCGAAAAAGGGTTCAAGTCAGTCGGTGAAATTGTCGTTCCTGGGCTGAGCACGCTGACTACGACGGTGTCGGCAACGGCCATCTCTTGACCAAGGCTTGTGGTCGAACTTTTACCCGGTTGTTTTGGTGCTGGAATCGTGCCTGAGACAACCTTTGCCGGACACTCGACACCAGGCAGATAAAGACGCAATGCTGCACGCAGCGGATCGGGCGCGGGTGCAAATTCGAGAATCTCTAGCCCGCGATGCACTTCATCCATATAGGCCTTCCAAATCATCGCCGGAAACATTGCGCCCTGAACTCCGCCGCGATCACCGATCACGCTCGCAAATTCTGGCACGTTGCGCTTGGTCATCTTGGTGTAACCCTTGGGGTCGCCAACCCAAACTGCGGTCGCGTATTGCGGAGTAAAACCCACGAACCACGCATTCGTATTGTTGTCTTGAGTTCCCGTTTTTCCGGCAGCAGGCCGACTGTCTTCGAGTGGTGTTCGGCGCGCAGTGCCCCGCTCAATGACGCCGCGCATGATGTCTGTTGCGTTGATCGCAACTTCGACGGGCAAGGTTTGTTCGACGCTCGCACTTTTATATTGATAGAGAATCGTTCCGCGAGAGTCTTCGATCCGCTCGATCATGTAGGGCTCGCGATGCACGCCAGCATTGGCCAAGGTTTGAATGCCCGCGGCCATATCCATCGGGCTCATTTCATTGGCACCCGTGGCAAGACTCGCATATGGCTGAATCGTGAAGGTCTCTTTGCTCAGCCACTGCGACGAAGCCATGCGATACATCGTCTCGACAACGCGCTCTAGACCCACGATTTGCGACAGCTTTGCATATGCACAGTTGATAGAAAGCCATGTCATGACTCGCAATGATGCGGTCGGCTGACTGACACCTTTTGTTATCTCGAATGGTTCATCGAGATTCCCAGGGTTCGAAAGCGTGCATGGCAAGGTGCCGTCAATCAAGTCATCTGGTTGCACGCCAGCCTGAAGCGCAGCCGCAAGAATAAAAAACTTGACACTTGAACCTGTCTGCCGACGACGCAGTGCCAAATTCACCTCGTTTTGACCGGCAACGAAACCAGGACCACCCACCATGGCACGAACCGCACCCGTCTTAACATCTAACGAGACCATCGCCGCTGCTATCCCGGCTTTATTTGCGGGCAACTGATCGCGCACCGCTTGCTCGGCTGCAGTCTGGGCGTTCGAATCAAGAGTGGTGAAAACCTTGATGCCACCTCTAAACAAGGTGTTGTATCGCTGTTGATATGTCGTGCCCAAAATATCTGAGCCGTTAAGCAGATAATCTTTCACTTCTTCGGTGAAATAGTTCCGCGATATGTCGCGTTGAGCCTTTTTATTGATCACTTCCGGTATCGCAGGCTTGTCACCGATCTCATCGCGTTGCTGCACGGTCAACAACCCGGTGTCGACGAGTCGGTCTAACACCTGAAGATATCTGCGTCGCGAACTATCCGGATACTGGATCGGGTCATAATTTGATGGCGCCTGAATCAAACCTGCCAAAAACGCGCCGTCAAGCATCGTGAGTTGACGAACATCTTTGCCGAAGTAAACCTCGGCGGCGGCCTGAAGACCATATGTGTTGTTGCCCAGATAAATCGTGTTCAGATATCGCTCGAGAATCGCCTTTTTGGGCACTTCTTTTTCGAGCATCGTCGCATATCTGGCCTGCAAAACTTTGTAGCGACCATCGCGCTCTAGCCCCGCCAAAAATTCATTTTTGACCACCTGCATCGTTATCGTGCTGGCACCCTGCTTTGATCCACCCTGCGAATTGGACAAGATCGCTCGCGTGAATGCCCGCAAATTGACACCCTTGTGGTTCTCGAATTCGCTATCTTCGAGGGCCAAGATTGCTGCCACCACGTCAGGGGGCACATTGTCGATGCTCATCATCTGACTATTTTCAAGCTGATATGAACCGATTTGCTTGCCAGCAGCGTCAAACACGGTGCTTCTTTGGGCAAGTCCCGAAAAATTTGTCAAACTCGGCGGCACCTCGGTGTGGGCATTCAAAACACCCCAGACTCGCGGCGCCATCGCGGTGATCGTGCCTGCGATGAATAGAGCACCTGCGATACATATGACCAATATTCGGGTAAATGCGAGTTTTTTCGCCAGCAACTTTGCCACGAGATCGCTCAAAAAATTGCTCACCGTGAACCTAATTCTACAAGTCTGCCCACAACTGAAGTCTGAACAAGCACGTGACGCATGCAACCGTTAAAGTGTCTGCGTGGCCGTCAATCAACCCGAAATTCGCCCATTTCGATTTGGCATTCAAGCCAGCAAAGCAGGTTCGCATAAAGAATGGACAGAACTTGCCAAGACCGCAGAGTCGAACGGATTCAATTCGCTGACGATGCCAGATCATTTCACCGACCAACTTGCACCGGTGCCCGCTCTGATGGCAGCGGCCAATGCGACTTCGACCTTGCGAATCGGCGCCCTCGTCTGGGACAACGACTATAAACACCCGGTGGTTCTGGCTAAAGAATTGGCGACTCTCGATCTTCTCTCGTCTGGTCGACTTGAAATCGGCATTGGCGCGGGTTGGATGGCCACTGACTACGTTCAATCGGGCATTCAATACGACAGGCCAGGCGTGCGAATCGACAGATTTCTCGAAGGCTTAGAAGTCATCAAGCGCGCTATGACCGGCGAGAAATTTTCGTTCACCGGCAAGCACTACAACATCACTGATTATGTCGCCACGCCATTGCCAGTGCAAAGGCCTTGTCCGCCAATTTTGATCGGTGGTGGCGGACCTCGGGTTCTCAAACTCGCGGCCCAACTTGCCGACATCGTCGGAATAAACCCTTCGCTAAAAGATGGCGTAGTCAATGGCGACACGATCGCCGAAATGAGCGCAGAAGCAGTGACATCAAAAGTAGACCTCGTCAAACATGCTGCAGGCCCACGAATGTCACTAATCGAGATGAACATTCGCACTTTTCTGGTCAACATTCGTGACAGCGCAAATGAAGCAATCACCGGAACGGCAAACATGTTCAAGGTTGAACCCGATTTGGTCGCCAACTCACCTTTTGCGTTGATGGGCCCACCTTCAAAAATCGCCGAAGACTTGCTGGCCCGACGAGAGCGTTGGGGTTTTTCTTACGTGATCGTGGGCGGCGAAGACGTCGAAAGTTTTGCCCCAGTCATCAAAATTCTGGCTGGCAAATAATTATTTTCTCGGCCGAAATCGGTCGGTCTTGAAACTTTCTAATTGCTCGGCACCACCGCACGCTTGACTGGTCTGTCCCAGCCTGGTTGACCCGTGGCTTTCGGGCTCGGCCAAAGACCCGGTCCCATCTCCATGATGCCGTGGTGAGTGTTGTACTCGCCGAGCAAATTCAAAAACGGCACTGCGTCAAAGGCCTCGGGTCCTAGAACGCCAGCACCTTTCCAACTGCCGTTCGAAAGCAACTCGAGAGCCACAACTGGGCACACCGCGGTTTGCCACAACACCGCTTGCGAACCCCAATCACGCATCGTCGTCTCGTTGTCGGCAACATGATAGAGATAAACCTCGCGAGGTTTGCCGTCGTAGACGCCTTTGACCCAAGTGCCCGCGCAAGTGCGACCGTGCATCAGGTGACCCAACTTTGCCGGATTGGGCAAAACGGCCGCCAACACATCACGAGGCGAAACTGAGACATCGCCAACACGAATTTTCTCGGTGCTATCCAGACCCAAATATGCAAAAGTTTTCAACCAGTCAATGAACTCGGCGCCCAGGCTGTATTTGAAAGTCACTCGCCTGCAATCGATCTCGCGCGGAATCATGATCACCTCTTCGTGCTCGACGTTGACGCATTCATAGGCACCGATTCCGGCTGGAAAGTGAAATATCTCAGGCTCGCTGAAACAATCCGTCGTGTAAAGACCGCGGTTTTTCTCCCAGACGATCGGCGGATTCAGCGTCTCTTCGATCGTTGTCCAAATTGAAAATGTCGGGGCAAAGTCGAGACCATCGATCGACAAATTAGAGCCATCTCTCACGCCAATTTCGTCGATTGTGTCAAACAAATGATCAGATGCATAGCGGGCAAATACGTTGCTCAAACCTGGCTCGACGCCCATGCCGACAAGTGCAAGCAGACCTTTTTCTTTCCAGCGGTCATGGGCAGAGATTTGGTCTTTGCCTAGTGGCTCGCCAACTTCTTCATAAGGGTTCGTGGGGTGCGGTTTGCTCAGGTTCATCGCCATATCGAGATAACTGCAACCCGCTTCAAAGGCTGCCTCGAAGATCGGCTCGTTTAGGCGCGGGTCGCAGGCATTGACTATTACATCTGCCTTGACGCGCTGGGCTAGCGCCACGATTTCAGACTTGCTTCTGGCGTCGACCTTGGCAGAAGAAAATTTGCCTGGTTGTTCGAGTTTGGCGATTATCTCGTCGCCACGACCAGAATTGATGTCGGCCAGAACTATCGAATCAAAAAAGCTTCGGGTTTCGGCAATCGAGGCCATACCGCCACCCACCCCACCGGCACCAATGATGAGAATGTTCGTCACAAAAACCTAGTTACGTTTCTTGTCGTTGCTCGGGTGCAACAACACTTTTATTCTACCGTCGTGTCGACCGGCAAAAAGCCCCGTAATTAAAGCGATTGACGCAAAAAATTCAATGCACTGATCACCGAAAATTGTCGCATCTGTTCTCGACCGTATGGAAGATTGAAAGTTGTCGAACGCACGTCGTCATCAGACATGGCAATGCCAACACATAGAGTGCCGACTTTCACCCCGTCTTGCTCTGTCGGGCCAGCCACACCGGTCAATGCCAGGCCCAAATCACTTTTCAGAGTTTTTCGGACACCGACAGCCATTTCTTTGGCCGCGGCCTCGCTGACAACTGGTCCTGGCGAGACGCCCAAGGCCTGGAATTTAACATCGCTTGCATAACTGACGATTGCGCCACGAAACACGTCGCTTGCACCCGCCACGGCCGTCAATCGACCAGCCACCAACCCGCCTGTCACAGATTCGGCAACTCCGAGCGTCAGTTTTTTGTCGCGAAGTTTTTGCAGCACAACGGTCTCCATGTTTTGATCGTCGATGCCAAAAACGATCTCACCCACGTGCTTTCTAACATTGGCCTCCCACACATCGAGCAACTCGACGGCTTGAGATTCGGTTGTCGACTTGGCAGTCAGACGAACCTTGATGCCTTCCCAACCACTGGCCAAAAATGCAAGGGTGGGGTTTCCTAGCGTTTCGAGTTCGTCGATGACTTTCACAAGACGTTCGTTGAGACCACTTTCGCTGTCACCCCAAGTTCGCAGAACACGGCTTTTAATGACTGATGACTCGCCGCTGCGCGCCAACAAATCCGGCAAAATCGCGCGCTCGAACATTTCATAGAGCTCGAATGGCACGCCTGGCACCGCGTACATCACTTTTTCACCAACTGGGCAGATCAGCCCCGGTGCGGTGCCTCGACGCTGTTCGATTATTTTGGCACCACGCGGCACCATCGCCTGTCGCAGGTTATTTTCTGGCATTCGACGACCTCTTGCCGTGAATAACTGCTCGATCACGAGGGCGACTTCGTCGTTCAACTCAAGTTCGACACCCATTATTTCGGCGATCGCCTCGCGGGTGATGTCGTCGTGAGTCGGCCCTAGCCCACCACAGATGATTATTGCATCGGCATCAGCCAAGGTCGCGCGCAAAGTCGAGACGATTCGACCCAAATTGTCGCCAACTTTGACCTGTAAAAGCGAGTCAATGCCGGCAGCGGCGAGTTGCTCGCCCAACCACGACGAGTTTGTGTCGACGATCTGGCCGAGCAAAAGCTCGGTGCCAACAGCCACGACGCTGCATCGCATTACTTCGACGCTCGTCTCAGGTTAAACGCTGGGCGCAGAGCACGAACTGCATACTGCAGACCACTGATGATCGTCAGCACAACTGCAAGCCAGAGAGTGGTCAACCATGCATAAGTCATGTCGACGGCACTAAAAGGTGCCAGGGCGAAACCAACCGAGACTTGCTGGCTCAAAGTTTTGATTTTCGCCAAACGACTTGCTGGAACCGTTTGACCTTTCGCCCCGACAACGACCCGATAAATGCTGACTATCACCTCGCGCACGGCGATAATCACGACTGGCCAAACACCGAACATGTCCCGACTGACGAGGGTGAACATCGCCCCGAGCACGAGGACCTTGTCGGCAAGCGGGTCGAGAAACGCGCCACTCTTGGTTGTGCCATAACGCCTTGCCAAATAACCGTCCAATACATCGCTGACACATAAACCGAACCACAACCAAGCAGCAAGCCACGAACCAGCGTTGTCATCTGGCACCACAACAAACAGCAGAGGCGAAACCAAAATGCGCGAAACGGTGACGGCATTTGCCCATGTCGCAAGCGCGTTCTGATCAACGGGCATCTTTTACCAATTCATCGGTCTGGTGACTCGCCCCAACTGCCAACAAATCAGGGCCGAAAGCGTCGGCGATTTCTACATCGGCAAAAGAACCCACTTCTAAAGTTTCGCTTACGTGCACCACCCCGTCAATTTCTGGCGCTTCACGATGACTGCGGGCAACACCAGTTTGATCGACCAACACCTTTAAAGTTTGACCAATCAACTCGTCGCGACGACGTGCAGTTATGGCGTCTTGAAGTTCGCGCAACTCGGCCAATCGCTCGTTCATCAAGCTTTCGGGCACGCGATCTGGAAGCGAAAATGCGTGCGTGCCCTCTTCGGGACTGAAGGCAAAAAATCCGCACCAATCAAGTTGAGCATCGTTGACAAACCGCAACAGCTCGTCGTGATCTTCTTCTGTCTCGCCCGGATACCCGACTATGAAATTGCTTCGCATCGCAGCAGTCGATTCGCGTCGGCGAATGTCGTCAATTCGGCCCAAAAATCGCTCGCCATCTCCCCAGCGACGCATGCGACGCAAGTGGGGCTTCGAGACGTGTTGCAACGAGAGATCAAAATAAGGCACGCCAGTTTCGCAAATCGCATCGACCAATTGATCGCTCAAATCGCTCGGGTAAAGATATAGCAATCTGGTGCGAGCAACTTTTTTTGCCACACTATTTACCAAGCCGACAATCGAACCCGCCCCGAGCTCACTGGGTCGATCTTTGCCATAGCTCGCAAGATCTTGGGCGACCAACACGATTTCTTTTGCTTCGAGCTGGTCAACCTCGGCCAAAATCGATTCAACATCGCGACTTCTTTGGGGCCCGCGAAAACTTGGAATCGCGCAAAAGCCACAATTTCGATCACAGCCCTCGGCAATTTTCACATACGCCCACGGTGCTTGCGACTTTGGTCGTGGCAAGTTGAGCAAGTCGAACGACGGCAAATTTTGGCTGGTCACTGAAAGTGACTTTTTGGTGAGCACAATCGGCACGCCAAAACCCGCAATGTGGTCTGCCTCGGGCAGAGCCTCGGCCAATTCAGATCCATATCGCTCAGCCATGCAGCCCGTTACGACGACTCTCGCACCTTTCTTTCGGTGGTTAGAAAGTTCAAGCACCGTGTCAATTGATTCACGACGGGCGTCTTCGATAAACGCACACGTGTTGACCACGACCAAGTCGGCTTGGCTGGCGTCGTCGGTCTGGGTCAAACCGTCTGCGAGCAACGAACCGATTATCTTGTCAGAGTCGACGTCATTTTTTGGACACCCGAGCGACTCGAGATAGAAGCGCTGTGTCACAACTTTTAATGCTATCTATTTGGGTCCAGCCGAAGATTCAACGGCTCGAAATTTAACTCGCCTTTTGTATGGCTTCGAGCTCTTCGACCGTCATCAACACTTCACGAGGTCGCGAGCCTTCGCTCGGGGCGACAACGCCGCGTTGTTCGAGCATGTCCATCAAGCGACCAGCACGGGCGAAACCAACTTTGAGTTTGCGCTGCAACATCGAGGTGCTGCCCTGCTGTGTGCGCACCACGAGATCCATCGCTTGACGCATCAGTTCATCGTCGTCGTCATCGCCACTGCTGCCACCAAAAACTTCTCCGCCACCTGAAGACTTGTTTCCGTCACCATCGATGCCCGAAACATAGGTCACCTCGGGTGCTTGTCGACGCCAATGACCGACAACTTTTCGAACTTCGTTTTCACTCACCCACGCCGACTGCAGGCGCTGCGATACCGAAGTGTTGCCCGGCAACATCAACATGTCGCCCATGCCCACCAATTTTTCCGCACCCGGTTGGTCGAGTATCACTCGGCTATCGGTGAGGCTTGAAACTGCAAACGCCATTCTTGCTGGAATATTTGCTTTGATCACACCAGTGATCACGTTCACGCTCGGGCGCTGGGTTGCAACAACCAAGTGAATGCCGACGGCGCGGGCTTTTTGGGCGATGCGAGTTATGCAGTCTTCGACGTCACGAGCCGCCACCATCATCAAATCGTTCAGCTCATCGACGACGACCAAAATATACGGAATTCGAGAGAACTGTTTGTCTGTCTCTTGACCTTCTTGTGGCGACATTTCACCGCGGTCATATGCGGCGTTGTAACCCGCGACATCCCTGAAGCCCGCCTCGACCAAAAGGTCATATCGTCGCTCCATTTCTTTGACCGCCCAACCCAACGCATTTGCCGCTTTCTTTGGGTTTGTCACCGGTGCAGTCAGCAGGTGCGGAAGGTGCGAATATTGGGCCATCTCAACTTGTTTTGGGTCGACCAAAATCATCTTCACCTGATCTGGTGTGGCTCTCATCAATATCGAGGTGATGATGCAGTTGATCACACTTGATTTGCCCGCACCGGTTGCGCCAGCAATTAGCAAGTGAGGCGTTGTTGAAATGTTCAAAAATACTGGTCGACCAGCGATGTCTTTACCAATGGCCACATCGAGTGGGTGACTCGCCGTGCGCGCTTCTTGAGACACGAGCAGATCGCCGATCGAAACTAGTTCGCGTTGCTCGTTTGGCACTTCGATGCCGATAGCCGAGCGACCTGGAATTGGCGCGAGAATTCTCACGTCGGTTGCCGCCATCGTGTAGGCGATATCTCGCGAAAGAGTCGTGACTTTGGCTACCTTCACACCGTCACCGAGCGACAATTCATATCGTGTCACTGTCGGACCACGCGTATAACCAACCAATTCTGTGTCGACACCATGAGACGCCAGAGCAGCAACGAGTTGATCGCCACGTTCTCGAATCGCCTCTTCATTGGCCCGCTTGTTGCTGGTCAGCAACAAAAGTTCAAGTTCGGGCAATTCCCAATTGCTGGGCTGACCACTCGGGCCAAGTGGCATCTGTTGGGCCTCGCCTTTGACTGGCGCAAGTTTCGGCGCGACTCGTTCACGACGTTTGCGCGGGGCTCTGGGCGATTTACCTGAAGATTCTTGTGGCGACTCATATCCCGATTCGTCAACCGACTCGTGCGACGATTCTTGGTCGTCGTCACGGGCGAAGTCATATAACTCGGGCTGATTGATGAATTCGTTTTCTCTGTTGACAAAAGAGCCATTTTCGTCCAATGCGCCAGACAAATTTTCGGTTGCCAGCGAAACTTTGCCGCTCAGTTTTCGCCAACTGTTGCGAATCGCCACTATCAGCTCTGGCGCCGACTTGCCTGACACCAGCATCACTGCACCAACTAGCAAAGCAACGAGCAGCACCGTTGCACCGATTTTCGACAGCAAATTTTGTAGTGGTGCACCAACCAGCCATCCCAAAAGTCCGCCGGTGTTGTTTTCAGAATCACTAAAAAAGACGTGTGTCAATCCCAAAATCACGCTGGTTAGCGAAAACCAACCGATCGATGTGCGAATACGGTTCTCCCAATCTTTTCTTCGTGCCAAAGCCACACCCAAACCCACGCACAAAATCGGCAAGAAAAAGCGGCCGACCCCAATCGCAACTGATGAAAAACTCTCGAGCCATCGACCAAGTGGTCCGGCCATCTTGATATATACCGACAAAACCAGCAATGCTCCAAGTGCGATCAGACCAAGGCCACTGAATTCGTGGGCCCGACCCTCGAATAGCCCGCCAAAGATTGGGGGGTGCTGAGATACAACCCGATATCGAGTGGGCTCGTCTTGGTGGTCGTGTTCTCGCATTTGACGCAAAGGCCGAATATTGTCGCGATCGCGCGAATCTCCACGCCGCGAAGTGTTTCGCGACGCGTTTTTGGGGCGAGCAGATCTATCTTTAGGCACTCTTGCCATAAAACAACAGTACCAATGGGTTCTCGTGCCAAGTGGGATTATTCACCCAACTACAGCGGTCAGTGCT
Source organism: uncultured Ferrithrix sp. (assembly GCA_964407365.1). Lineage (GTDB taxonomy): Bacteria > Actinomycetota > Acidimicrobiia > Acidimicrobiales > Ilumatobacteraceae > BACL27. Next base: position 472 of record CAYOVI010000013.1, on the reverse strand, counting down.
TTTTATGTTTTTTGGTGGATTTGTCTTTTGATTTTTTGCCTGAGCGTTGAAAGTTTCGCGGCACGACAAATTCGGCCGGTATTCGACCCGAAAAATCAATGTCGTCGTCGGCGATCTCGATGACGTCGCCATCTTGGCACAACAAAATATTTCGTGGCGCCACGCCCATGATTTTTGCCAACTCGGCATTGGCCACCATGTGCCGATATTCCCCGTGAATCGGCACAAACCACTGTGGTTCGGTGACATTTAAATATGTCTTCAAGTCTTCTGCCTGGGCGTGGCCGGTGGCATGAACATCGGCGATGCCAGAGTGCACGACCGTTGCCCCGCGACGCAACAAGGCGTCTATCACTTTGTTGACATTGCCCTCGTTGCCAGGAATGGCATGGCTCGAAAAAATGACCACATCGCTCTCGCCAACTTTCACATATCGGCTGTCACCCTTGGCGAGGTTGGTCAACGCCGACAT
>CAYOVI010000012.1:0-26178 GCA_964407365.1 uncultured Ferrithrix sp. | reverse complement strand
CTCATGGTGCTGACCGCATTGTTGTTGATGTGGAGTTCAATTTCGATGATTCGAGGCACCTCACCAACTGAACCAACTCACATCGCTAATCGCAGGCTTTCCAAAAATTTGTTGGCAGCCATGACGGGCGTTAGCGCCGGTGGACTGTCTGGTTTGCTTGGCGTGGGTGGGGGCATCATCATGGTGCCGTTGTTTCGACGATGGCTGGGTTTGCCAATGAAAAACGCCGTCGCCACGTCACTTGTATGCGTCGGCGCGTTCGCAATGCCGGGCACGATCACGCACTGGCTCGAAAATGGCATCGACTGGCGATTTGCAGTTTGGCTGACAATCGGCGTGGTGATTGGTGCACCAATTGGTTCAAAAATTGCCCTCAAAATGAGCGACAAAAGGTTGCAAAGAGTCTTTGGTTTTTTCTTGGCTGGCATTGCCGTGATCTACGGCATTGGAGAACTTCTTGCGTTGTGAGTTCAACGCGCTAGTTTCACCGCTTTCGCAAAAACACTGTCGAACATTTTTTCGGTGAGTTTGCCCGTGAAGGTGTTTTGCTGGCTCGGGTGATAAGAGCACACGATCTCATATTTTTGGTGACTAAAAACGACGCCATGGCCAAACTTTGGTCGGGGTCGAATTTTCAACTCATCGCAAATGCTGGTCAACGAAAACGAACCCAAACACACGATCACCTTGACTTGGTCGAGCATCGCTAGTTCACGGGACAGAAATGCGGAACATTTGACCCGCTCAGCGGGCGTCGGCTTGTTGTCTGGTGGTGCACATTTCACCGCCGTAGAAACCCATGCATTGGTCAATTTCAGACCGTCTTGGCGTGACACAGACTCAGGTTGTGAAGCCAGGCCCGCTTTGTGCATCGCTCTAAACAACCAGTCGCCGCTGCGATCTCCGGTAAAAATTCGACCGGTTCTATTTGCGCCATGTGCCCCTGGTGCAAGACCCAACACAAGAATTTTTGCGCGGTTATCGCCAAAACCTGCAATCGGCTTTCCCCAATAGATCTCGTTTGCATATGCTGCACGCTTTTCTTTGGCGATTTTCTCGCGCCACTTGACCAGTCGTGTGCATTTGTGGCATTCAGTTATCTCGCTTGCAAGTTTGATGAAATCACGCTCAGATGCCACACCTGAAGATTATTGGCTACGCCGATAGTTTGAAGATTCAAGATGACGACCAAAAAAACCAAATCGCCGTCCTCAACTGTGATCATCATGGTTCGTCACGGCAAAACACCAAGCACCGGAAAACTATTGCCTGGTCGCGCGGCGGGTTTGCACCTCAGCGAGGTCGGCAAGAGCGAGGCTGCAGAGGTCGCAAATCGTCTGGGCAATCTGAAAAACGTTGCGGCGATCTACTCTTCGCCCCTCGAGAGAGCACGTGAAACCGCTGCACCAATCGGCAAGATATTCGACAAAAAAGTTCTGATCAACAAAGGTTTGCTTGAGTGTGACTTCGGCAAATGGACGGGCAAAGAACTCGGCAAATTGATGAAACTGCCCGAGTGGTCGACCGTGCAACGCTCGCCCAGCACATTTCGGTTTCCTAATGGCGAGAGTTTCACCGAGATGCAAAATCGCATCGTCTCGACGCTCGATCAGTTGCGCAAAGCGCACCCCGGTGGCATCGTTATCTGTGTTTCGCATGCCGACCCGATCAAAGCGGCCGTCGCCCATGCCATGGGCACGCACCTAGACCTTTTTCAACGCATTGTGATAAGCACTTGCTCGGTAAGCGCAGTTTCATATTCGATGCATGGCCCCGTTGTGATGACAGTCAACTCAACTGGCGGCAACCTTGCCGATCTAAAAATCTCATGAGCAACCAATGAGCGTTTTCTTCGAGTTCGATTCGACCGATGCATTCACCACCGGGGCACTCGGTGAGCCTGGCAAGCGCACGTTTGTCTTGCAATTGCGCGCCGAAGGTCAGCGCATCACGATCAAATGCGAAAAAGAACAGGTCGCCGCTATGTCTGAGTACCTGCGAAAACTTCTGGCCGATGCCCCAGATGTCTCGAACGGACCGATTAACGAGGCGATGCAACTTTCGATGCCAATAGAACCAGAGTTCGTGCTCGGCACGGTCGGCCTTGCATACGACAACACCCGAGATCGACTGGTTATTCAACTCGATGAGATCGAGGTCGATGCCGAAAGTGAAATGGTCGAACAAGATATTTCGCGTATCAGGGCGTTGATCACCCGTGGACAGGCTGCTGCATTTTGCAAACGCGCAGACGAAATTGTTTCTTCTGGTCGGCCCACATGCGTCTTTTGCGGCCGCCCGATCAATAAAGATGGCCACCTGTGTCCTCGCATGAACTAGACGTCGAACAACAACTCAATATTTTGTCGCATGGCGAAATATCAGTCGTGATGCGCATGCCCTACAGCAGCAACGCGACATATCTGGTGTCATTGACGCTCGGCAAAAATTCGCTCCAAGCGATTTATAAACCAATGCGAGGTGAGCGACCACTCTGGGACTTTGAACCAGGGCTTCACCGACGCGAAGTTGCCGCCTACCGACTGTCAGAAGCCATGGGACTTCGTTGTGTTCCACCCACTATTTTGCGTGAAGGACCGAGTGGTGAGGGTTCGATTCAACTGCTGATCGAATCAGACCCAGACGAGCATTACTTCACAATTTTTGAGCAGCGTCTCGACTTGCACGATCAGTTTCGTGCGATGTGCGTGTTCGATATTTTGTCGAACAACACCGACCGCAAGTCAGGCCATGTGCTCGTCGACAAAGACTCTCACGTTTGGGGCATTGATCATGGGCTCTGTTTTTCGGCAGATTTCAAATTGCGCACCGTCATCTGGGAGTTCGGCGGAGAGCAAATCGCAAATAATTTGCTCGAAAAAATCCAGCCCCTAGCCAACAAAGTTCCACTCGAAGTTGCGACCTTGCTCAACGAACAAGAGGTCGTCGCAATAAGCGACCGCGCCGAATGGTTGTTGAAAGGTGCGCACTTTCCAGTCGACCCCTCAGGCCGCCACTACCCCTGGCCTTTGGTCTAAAAGGTTAATTAAGAGCGGGCTTTGAGAGCTTCGATGAGTTTTGGCAGAACTTTGTGCACGTCACCGACTATGCCAAGATCTGCGATGCCAAAAATTGGTGCTTCTTTGTCTTTGTTGATCGCGATGATGCTCTTCGAGCCCTTCATGCCGACCATGTGTTGGGTGGCACCAGAAATGCCGGCTGCAATATAGACGCTCGGTTTGACGACTTTGCCGGTCTGACCAACTTGATATGAGTATGGCACCCAACCAGCATCGACAATGGCCCGCGAAGCGCCCGGTGCGCCTTTGAGAAGTTTGGCCAGATCTTCGATCAACGAATAGTTTGCGGCCTCACCAAGGCCACGACCACCAGAAACAACGACTGCCGCCTCGTCAAGTTTTGGTCCCGATGATTGCTCGGTGTGAACGGCGATAACTTTTGCGCCACCCTGCTTACCCAAATCTGGCACAGCAACGGCAACGACCTCGGGCGAACCCGCACCTGCAGATTCAGCGGCAAAACTTTTCGGACGAAACGACGCCAAGTGTGGCCCCTTTCCGCTGAAAGCAGTGGCGACCAAAATGTTGCCGCCAAAAATCGGCGTTGTCGCCACGACACCATCTTGGGTGTCGGCAATGTCAATGTTGTTTGTCAAAACGGTGCAGTTCAACTTCACCGAAAGTCGCGCCATCGTGTCGCGACCCTCGTAGTTTTGTGGAAACAAAATCAGATCTGGGCTGTCACCCGAATCGATTATCGACTTCATCGCAGCCGAGAGCGCAACGCCAGGAAGTTTGCCACCCAAATCACCCGTTGCATAAATTTTTGTCGCCCCATATTCACCGAGCGAGGCTGCGATCGAAGTCGCGTCGCCACCTACAAATGCGGTGACCTTGCTCGACAACGAACGTGCTTTTGTCAACAACTCAAGAGTGCCGGTGGTTGCGACGCCACCTGTTGCCTGCGCAAAAACCCAGATACTGCTAATCGACATATGAGTCCTTTGCTCTCAGATCAACTTCAAGTTTTCGAGGAATGCAACAATTTTGCCGAAGGCCTCACCGTCGTCTTCAATAACCTGGCCGGCCTTGCGCGCCTCGGCCTGAGTGACGCTGACAATTTTTTGACCAGCCGCCGACCACCCTGTCGGGGTGACCGCAAGGTCACCAGCGGTGACGACATCGAGTGGCTTCTTTTTTGCATCCATGATGCCTTTGAAACTTGGGTAGCGAGGCTCGACCACACCGGCGGTCACACTTATGACTGCAGGCAACGGGCACTCGACCTCGTCATAACCAGATTCGCTTTGACGATCGACTTTCAGCGTTGCACCTTCGATTTTTACTTTTTTGGCGAAAGTCACCGACGGCAAACCGAGGCACTCTGCAATTTGCTCGGGCACCGTGCCGGTGTAACCGTCTGAAGACTCGGTGCCGGCGATTATCAAATCGGCGCCGCCGAGTTTGTTTACCGCCGCAGCCAGAACTTTTGCAGTCGTCAATGCGTCAGAACCCGCGAGCGCCGGATCACTGACCAAAAGACCTTTTACAGCGCCCATCGCCAATGCGGTGCGCATGCCAGATGTTTCGCCATTCGGCGCCATCGACACGACATAAACCTCACCCGAGCCTGCGGTGGCCACAAGTTGCAACGCCATTTCGACACCGTAAGCATCTGACTCATCGAGAATCAATTTTCCGTCACGCTTCAGAGCATGAGTCGACGAATCTAGGGCGCCCGGACTTGCCGGATCTGGAATTTGCTTAACGCACACGACGATATTCATGACCTCTATTCTTACCGTTAAACCCGCCAAGAAACCACGCAAAATTCTGATCTCGAAACGCTGATACCGTTATTGATCTTGCAAATCTTGCTTATTGTGAACTCGTTCGCATCTTCGGTTAATCCTCGAAATACCGTTGCAGTGCACCAATATCTGGCTCGCCATCACAGCGTGCAGGTTGTCGAGACCAATGAACGTGGGCACGCCACCCGTTTTGCCCGTGACGCAGCCGATCGCGGGGTCGAACTTGTGGTCGCATTTGGTGGTGACGGCACACTGAATGAAGTCGCCACCGGGCTAGCGGGCAGCAAAACCGCCCTGATGATCTTGCCGGGCGGATCAACAAATGTTTTCGTGCGTAGCCTCGGCGCATCTAACGACCCGATTGCGGCTCTTCAGCAATTCAGCTCGGGTCTAGACCACGGCAATATTCATCCAATCAGTCTTGGAAGGGCCAACGGGCGTTACTTCTGCTTTCATGCAGGCTTTGGTTTTGACGCCGCGGTTGTCGAACTAGTTGAACGACGAGCATCGCTGAAGCGAGTCATTGGCCAGCCGCTGTTCGGGCTGGCAACGATGCAAGCCTGGTTCGCAAGTTACGGACGCAAATATCCGCATTTCAGTGTCGAGGTCGACGGAGCAAAAATACCCAACGGATATTTCACCATCGTGCTCAATTCAAACCCTTACACGTATGTCGGAAAAAGGGCGGTAAACCTCTCGACTGCGGCGTCAATAGACAAAAAACTGGTTGCTATCACTTTTAGAAAACTGACCACGCCTTTGATGGTCAACACAATTTTGCAATCGATTCGCAAAGACCAGATCAGTGCATCGCCCGGCATCGATATTCGCACAGACGTTGAAACCGTGAGACTTAATTTTGCAACCGCGTTTCCTTATCAACTCGACGGCGACTATCTGGGTGAACAAACTTCGGTAAACGTAGAACATTGCCCCGAAGCCCTGAGGCTGGTCAAACCAATCATCATTTAAAACTAGAGTTTGTTGCAGTGTCAAAAAGCAGACGAACTTGGATCTTATGGTTTTTGTTGCTGGCCACACCTGGATCTGGGTTTTTAAGAATTGACGGTTTACCCTTAAGCTCGAAAAGCGAATTTGCAGTTCTTGCAACTTCAATTTTGCTTCTTTCGTCAAAGACCTTCAGGGCAAAATCGCGGTCAATTCTTTTTAAAGAGTACGGCGCAGTTGCTTTGTGGGTGAATACCGGTCTCGTCTTTGCAATCTTGTTCAAATTTTCGACTTTTGTGATTGCCCCCCTTGGGGACGGCTTCGAGGCTTGCTATAGAAGTATTTACAATCCGCCGGCAGAATCGACTGCTTGCGAATCAAGTTTTGAAAACCCATTCATAAACAAAGACAACATCAATGGAACTAACCAATTGACCCGAATGGAACCAAAACTTGATTTTGGTCCTACCGGCGACTGGGTGAATGGAGGTGCATCACACACGACTTGGCGCCTGCCATTTGTCAACGACTTCCCCAGATTCTCGGTGCCGTGGCTCGATCGATTTCCATTCACTGCAAAGTTTGGGGCACTAATACAGGCAGGGCGCGAGAGCTATATTCCAGTGCAGTTTGTGGGCGAGACCAAAGTGACGCTTGAAGGTGAGACATTTGCGGCAACCTCTTATAAACAACCATCAATACTTTTGGTGCCGGTCTCGGCAGGAAAAAACAAGTTTCAGTTAGATTTCAAATTTGCAGATCTGGATACACCTCAAGTTCCCGATAGCCCACCCAAAACCATTGGTCCATGGGCCCAACTGTTCGTCGGCAAGCCAACATCGCTTGAGGCAGCGATTAAAAACCTGACGCTTAACCTGCGGGGCTGGTCAATTGACAGTACGAAAAATATCGCGCCAAAGAAATACGAGCTAAAAGCCGACACGGGTTTAGTTCTAGCAACTGTCGACTCGGTACAACGCGAAGATGTCTCGGCACTTTTCAATCAAAAGAATCTTGAAATGTCCGGATTCGACTTCTCAATCAAAAAACCCCTGGCACAGCCAGGTCAAAAACTCGAATTGTTTGCGATTTATCCAGACAACAGAAAAGTTCTGATTGCAACCCTGAATCACAACCAAAGCGACTCATTTGATATTTCAAGTGTGCAGATTAGTCAGTTAAGTGAAGCTACTTTTGATGCAGCTTGGTTTTCGATTGAACAAACGTCTACTCAAGCTCTGCATGCCAAGCCACAACTTGAAGTCAACGGTCTCTTCCTATTATCCCTTCAAATCTTCGATCTATTAATTTATTTGCTCGTCGCATCAATGTCTCTGCTGACAATTGGCTTAACTGCACTAAATTCAAAAAAACGGTTGGTTGAAATCATCGCTTTTGCGGTTTCGCTATCGGCAATTTCTATTCTTATTGAAAATCTGGGTTTTGACTGGTGGGGTTATAAGCGGGCACTGGTTCCATTAATTGTTTGTCTCGCATTGACAATAATTTTTTGGCGTTCAAAAACAATCGACCTGTTTATGGCAATAACAGGTGCAACGATTGCGGTTTCCGAACCAACGATTCGATTCATTCGAGAGTTCAATGGCCTTGAGGGAGCAAATTTTTGGGGGTTTCAAGTCTTTCGTGGCCGCGACAGCGACTGGCTGGCCTATCAGGGATACGCAAAAACTGTCTTTGACACCGCATCGCTACAAGGTGGCGAGGCTGTCTTTTGGTTTCAGCCCGCCAATCGCTACTTCATCTTTCTTCAGCGACTAATTTTTGGCGAAAATGACCCGATATTGGCAATTCTTTTGGGGGTCGCTTTTGTTACAGTCGCCACACTCTTAGCTCGCAATGTAAATTCTAAATTTTCAGAAAACAATGCAGTCTTTCTATTTGGTGCGTTCACATTGGCAGTTCTTTTGTGCATGAGCGAACAAATTTTTCAAACTTTCGCAGTTGCGCCGGCAAGTGAATTAGTCGCCGGAGTCTTAATAATGTTGTGCTTTGCTCTCATGCTCTCGAGCGATTTTTCGACGAGTAGCGCCTATTTGGTGACTATTTTTGCAGCCTTGACGTCGCAGTTTAGGGCCGAACAGATTTTCGGCGCGATTGTAATTTTTCTGATAGTTCAGATGAATCTTGGAAGAAAACTTCAGGAAGCAAGTTTGGTGCTTCGGACACGTCTCTCGCTTGTCTTTGTATTTGTCGTATGTTTGAGCTTCATTCATAATCTCTATTACGGCGACTCGCTCACGTTCTTCACAGGCACAAATCAAAGAGGAAATTATGAGATCAGCCTCTATGAACTTCTGAATTTCTTCGGAGATGCAAACGTTCGACAGATAGTTTTCACAAAACTGCGAATGATTTTTACCTTCAACTTTCCACTATCGCCAATTGAAGTTGGTTTCTTGTCCCTTCATTTGATTTGGTTTGTGGCTTTGGTTGAAATGTTCAGATCTAGAACTCGAGAGAAGTCATTGTGGCTCGCAATTTTGTTTCCATTTTCATATCTGATTCCGATGCTGCCCTACGAAATAGCCACATACTTTCCACGACGAATTATCGCGATTCAGTTGGCATTTGGTGTTTCAAGTATCTATGTGGTCAGTCAACTTCGCAACCGCTCAGCTGGGCGAGTCGACTATTTGTCGGGCGATATCGGGCACGTTGGTGCAAATTCCGTCGACCTGCCAGTCAACTAGTTCACGCATTCTCGTCGGGTCGTCACACGTCCAAGTATTTATTTGCAAACCAAAATTATGAAAAATATCCACCATGCGTCGACTCAATTGTTTGACCCAGGGATGAAGAGCCGTGTGACCTTGTCGTGACATTTCTTTGGCAACAGTCTCGAGATGTGCGTCGTCAATGGTCATAACCAACCAGGCAGTTTTGAGCTGAGGCATCAGACTGCGAATCAAATCGACCGTCTCGCGCCGAAACGAAGAGATCAACCAACTATCGATCGACCCTCGTTGAACCAAAAAATCTACGACCTTGCGCGCCGTGACTTCTTGGGGGTCGAAGTCTGGCTCTTTAGGTTCGTTTTTAATTTCGATATTTACCCACATCGAACCGCATGCATCTAGTGCCTCTGCCAGCGACGGAATATGGCTGGGTAATTTTGACCTGTCGGTCAAAAAAATTGCTTGCCCGTCACTCAACTTTGGGTCGTGGTGCACGACAAGATCGCCAGAGCCACAGCGACGAACGTCTAATTCAACAGCGTCAGCGCCCATCTGAAGGGCTTTGGCAAATGCCAAGGTTGTATTTTCGAGTTCGACCTTGGATGCGCCGCGATGCGCCATTACTTGGGTCACGACCGCAGGCTACAAGAAATTACAAAGCCGAGTGACATTAAATGTAAAAAATATAAATCTAAAAAATTTTGTACAAAGTATTGCGAAGCCCACATTTGCTCTCTAGCGTGAGCCCGAAGCAACACAAGATTTACGAATTTTTAATAAGGGGTTCAATAATGTCTTTCTTCGCGTCAAGCCTGGCACTCGGTTCTGCAGATTATTCGTGGAGGCGAAACGCTTCTTGCAAAGACACAGACCCCGAACTATTTTTTCCGATCGGCACAACCGGTCAGGCTCTGATTCAAATTTCTGAAGCAAAAATTGTCTGCCAAGACTGCACGGTGCGAGACAAGTGCCTAGATTTTGCACTTGAGACAAACCAAGATTGGGGCATCTGGGGTGGAATGTCAGAAGAAGAGCGTCGCGACATTCGCCGTGTGAGAGCAGCAGAGCGCCGACAAGCACGACTGATGGCATAATTCGCGCAAACTAAAAAGATTTTGCGCACTCGTCAGTCAATTTTGATTGGTATCACCATTTCGACAACTGCGCCTTGACCATCTCGAGAAATCTGCAGGTCTTTGGTCGAATCGTGTGTATTGCCAGCTCGCATTTGAATTTTTCCCGCTAATTCGGTGGTGACAAGCGTGCGAACAATCGAAAGACCAAGACCGGTGGTTTTGGCCATGTCAAAATCAGAATTCAAGGCATGACCGTTGTTAATGACCTTAACGGTTAGTTGCTGATCTGCTGAGCGGCCAAGAAAAACAACGACTGCACCCCCCTGGCTGCCTTCCGGAAAACCGTGGTCAACGGCGTTTTGCAACAACTCAAGAATCACCACAGAAAGCGGCGTGGCGATTGTTGCCGGTAGACGGCCACCGTCTCCGCTCACGCTAAATTTCACTGGGCGATCGTCAGACTGCAGACCCTCTTCGACCAAGCGCAAAAGCGGTCGCACAATCTCAATAAACGAAATGTCTTCACCAGCCTCGCGTGAAAGAGTCTCGTGCACCAGCGCAATCGTGCGAATTCGTCTGACTGACTCAGAAATCGCCGATTTTGCCTCATCACTTTTCAATCGGCGCACCTGAAGGCGCAAAAGCGAAGAAATGGTTTGAAGATTGTTTTTCACGCGATGGTGAATCTCACGAATCGTTGCGTCTTTTGTCAACAACAATCGATCACGACGCCGCAACTCTGAGACGTCGCGCAAAAGCACCACGCCACCAGTGGCCAGAACCTGCTTGCCCGTGCGCTTCAACGTCGGGATTATTCGGGTCAACAAAGTAATGTCGGCGGTCTGGTCAAACTCTTCAACAACTGGTTCGAGACGTTCGAATGCGTGGCGGGCAGCAGTTTCAGCTATGCCAAGTTCAGCCAAAGTTTGGCCCACCGCGTTTGCATTTATTCCAACTCGATGCATCGCCGACACGGCATTTGGCGACGCATATCTAACCCGCGTATCAGAGTCGAGCACGATAACACCGTCGCCAACGCGAGGTGCGACTGTCGCATCGGCGCCGCGACCGTCAAACGGAAATAAACCAACCGAAATCATCTTGGCAAACACATCAAAAATTGCCAGATAGGTTCGTTCGAGTTGACCTGGCTTGCGACCGGTGCGTTGCGACCACTCGCGACTCAGCACGGCAATTATCTGATCTTGAAAACGAACCGGTATCGCCGTTAGATTCATGGGCTCGCCTGCAGCCTCGACAGTTATCTCACCCCCAAAAACTTTTTGGCTGTTGAAAGCCTCGCTCAGAATTGCGAGCTTGCTCGGGTCTGCGGGGGTGCCAACGAGATCGGTCTCATAAAGTGTCTGACCTGTCGCCGCACGAACTTGTGCCGCCACGATGAACTGCGAGTTCGAAGTCGGCAAATATAGCAACATGTCGGCAAAGCAAAAGTCGGCCAGCATGCCCCATTCAGACAACAAAGAGGACAAATGTCTCAGCGACGACTCGTCGAGATAGCCCTGATCGTGGGCAATCTCGACAAGTGAAGGCATTAAAGATCTTTAACTAACTGCCAAAGCCCATCTTGCGATCGCCATTTGGCGCACCAAATTCGACGTAAGCAATTTTGGCAGCCGGCACCGCGGTTTCTTTTCCGCGCTTGTCAGTTAGCCAGAGCACTGTCGATTGACCAGAAATCGCGGCCTCAACTGCCGCCTTGGTCTTGCCTATCGACTTTTCATCGTCGGGCATTTCGAGAGAAATCTCGCGTGTGGCATGTGAAACGCCGATTCTGATATCCACTGTTTGCTTCTTTCGTTTGATGGGTTTTCAACTTAAAACAACTGTCTAACACTCTAGGCGCGAGAGACTAATTAACTTTGAGCGCCGCACTGAAAACTTTCTTGGGTTTCATTTCTTCGGCGATTCGTTTGGCAAGTTGGGCAAAAATCAAACCAATCTCAGACCCAGGAGCAATCGCAGCGAGCGGTTTGCCCGAGTCGCCCCCCTCGCGCAACGCTTCAACAAGAGGAATTTGTGCGAGCAGTGGCACTTTCAACTCGTCGGCCAACAACTGACCACCACCACTGCCGAACAATTCGTAGCGCTGATTATCTTCACCGATGAACCATGACATGTTTTCGATGACTCCACGAACTGGCAAGTTAACTTTTGCTGCCATCGCCGCAGACAGACGCGCCACTTTTTGGGCGGCGACCTGCGGCGTAGTGACAACCAAAACTTCAGCACGCGGCAAATATTGACTCAGGCTCAAAGCGATGTCACCCGTGCCCGGTGGCATGTCAATCAACAAAAAATCTGGATCATCCCAATAAACATCGGTCAAGAACTGCTCGAGCGCTTTGTGCAGCATTGGGCCGCGCCAAACCACCGCCTGACCATCAGGCACGAAATAACCGATTGAGATACAACGCACACCCCAAGCCTCTGGTGGCAACAACATGTTGTCGATTGCAACCGGGTCACGATCGGTGCCCAGCATTCGAGGAATTGAATAACCGTAAATATCGGCATCAACGACGCCAACTTTATGACCCGCGTTGGCCAACGCGACCGCAAGATTTGTCGTGACGCTGCTCTTGCCGACGCCACCTTTACCCGAGGAGATAAGTATTGGCCTAGTTTTTGAACCGGCTTGTGCAAACGGAATTTTTCGACCCTCAGAATGACCTTGGGTTGGCGAGCTTCCCGCAGTGGCCGCAGGGTTGCCGTGAACGAGTTCTCGCACCTTGGCTCGCTCTTGATCGTTCATCACGCCGAAATTGAGTGAAACTTCTTTCACGCCGTCGAGACTGCGCAACGCTGAATTAACCCTCGACTGAATCTCGTTGCGCAACGGACAACCCGCGATTGTCAGCACAACCGTCAATGAAACGATGCCAGAAGATTGAATGCTTACATCGCGAACCATGCCGAGATCGACGATCGAGCGATGCAACTCTGGGTCTTGCACCGGTCTCAAGGCGTCAATTATTTGTTCAACTTTTGGCAACGACATCTGGGGCATAATCCGATCAACTAAAAAATAAACACTATGGCTATAGGTAGAATATCTCTCGTGGCCCAAAAAGCACCCGTTGCGAGGCAAACATCGGCGTCGACCACAGCGTCGAAAGAAACCCAGAGCCCGTTGAATAATGTCGACTTCACCGCCACAGTGTCGGCTATCACATCTGCCTTTGGTGACCCGACGCGTCGAGCGATCTATTTGTTCGCTCGCGAATCAAATAAGGGAGTCACTGCAAGCGAGGTGGCTGACAAATTTGAGTTGCACGCGAACGTCGCACGTCATCATCTCGACAAGCTCGCAGCCGGGGGCTACCTCGAGGTGCAAATCGCACGCCAAGACGGCGCGGGCGCGGGTCGGCCATCCAAGCAATACACGGCGACCAACGCGAATCAATCGCTTGAGTTTCCGGTTCGCGCAGACGACCTGGTTTTGTCACTGCTCGGCAAAGCCCTGACGCTCTTGACACCCAGACAAGCAACTGAAATGGCCGAAGAAGTTGGTCAGCAATACGGGCGGGCGATGGCTACGAGCCTCGTGGGCCAAGATTTAAATCAGACACAGCGATCGTTGCGCTCGGCATTGCAAGCCGTGGCCGACGCTCTAACAGCACACGGTTTTGCTGCCCACACCGACCAACGCAACAATCAACTTCGCATCGTCAACAACCATTGTCCATTCGGTGACCTGGCAATCGAGCATCCGGTGATTTGCGCGGTTGACCGAGGCATGGTCAAAGGCATGTTGACCGCGCTCTACGGAGAGACAAACCCCGAAACATCTTCGTCGTTGCCGATGGGCGACACCTTTTGTGCGACGACTATTTGAAATTTAACTTCTTGATTATTTAGTCGCCCCAAAACCTTTGTTCTAAAAACGGGTCGCCATACATGTGGTAACCATTTTCTTCCCAAAAGCCCGGCGCATCAGCCGGCATCAGTTCAAGTCTGCGCAACCACTTTGGTGACTTCCAAAAATACAACTGCGGAATCAAGAGCCTCACTGGTCCGCCATGAATCGGGTCGATTTCCTCGTCCTCATACGAATAAACGACGAGCGAATCATCACGCATGATGTCTGCGAGCGGCAAATTGGCCGTGTAGCCATGCTCTGCGTGACCCATCACGTGCGTCGCCGTTTGTGAAATCTTGGCTCGATCAAACAAGTCGCGCACGCGAACACCGGTCCAGGTTGTGTCGAACTTTGACCACTTGGTAACACAGTGAATGTCGGTCGTAATTTTTGTTGCAGGCATCGCCCGAAGTTCTTCGAGCGAAATCGTGAACGGTTTTTCAACTAACCCGTCGACCGTCAGGCTCCACTCGCCTGGCCCATAGGTCGGCACCTCACCCACATGCAAAACCGGAAAACGATCTGTGAGATATTGCCCAGGGGGTAAACGAGATTTGTCATAGCCCTTGGCTGCCAACTCTTCGCGATTGCGATCAAAGAAGCCCATGGGTTAATTCTGCCTTAAATCTTTTGTTCGATCTCTCATCATGGTGTTGTGAAAGATAACTTTTCGGTGTGACTATTTATATAGTGCGTCACGCCAAGGCTGGAAAGCGAAGCGAATGGCACGACGACGACAAATTGCGCCCACTTAGCGAAAAGGGCTGGAGACAAGCCGAAGAAATTGCCAAAAAACTCAGTTCATTGCCGATATCAATTTTGATCTCTAGCCCGGCAACTCGATGTATTCAAACCCTCGAGCCATTGGCCAAGAGGCTCAAACTTCAGGTGCAAGTCGACAAGCGCCTGCGCGAGTTTGGTGATATAAAAAATATGCTCGAATTCGCCGAAGAAGTTGAAGACTCAGCTGTGCTCTCAAGCCACGGCGACATGATTCCCGAATTGATCAAAACTCTTGAGCACCGTGGAATGAAAATTAATTCGCACCCAGATTGGCGAAAAGGCTCGGTCTGGGTCGTCGAGCGCACGACCAATGGGTTCGAATCGGCGTTGGCTTGGCCACCGCCCCAATTCGAGGACTGAAACCTATTCGTCGAGAGCGGCGTCAACTTCGGCCATTATCGAATCGACAAAACTCTTCACCTCTGCTGGGGGATTTTTTTCGGCACAAATGCTCAACTGCTCTTTTGCACCTTTGGCATCATTGGCCAATCTGAAGCGCGTGATGCCCAAGAAGCAGTGGGCGTCTGGATAACTAGGTTCGAGTTCGATTGCTCGTTCAAGATCTCTTGACGCCGAGGTAAAAGCAAGTTGTCTGACTTCGTCGCCCGCACTTCTAGCGATCAAGGCAAGAAGCCAGGCCCGATATGTAAGCGCCTCAATATTGTCCGGGTCGACTTCTAGAACTTGGGTGTAAAGCTCGATAGCCAATTTTGGATCAACAAAGTTTGTCGCGCGGGCGCGCGACAAAATGGTGGCTGTTGAGTCTTCGATCGAACCTGCAAGAGATTCGCCGGCAAGCCTCTGACCCGACTGTTGGGCGACGAACCAGCCCGACATCACAGCTACCGCGATAACGACGAGCAATGTCATAAAGGTGCGAAAAATTTTGCGTCTGCTCGGCTTGGTCTTTGACTTGCCAGTCGAATCTGCAACCAAATCTGAATCAGAATCTAGGTTTTCAATTTGACGAATGACTTCGGCTGCGCGCGAAACATAGTCTTTGCGCAAAGTCTCGAAGTCATTATCGTCGAGGTCGCCAAATCTGTGTTCACGCTCGAGATCGCGCAACGAGTCGAGCAAAAACTTTTGCTGCTCTTCAAGTTCGCTGCGTAAATCTGAATTCGAAGTCATGGTGCTTTTTGCTCTAAAGCCTTTGCGACGATCTGCTCATCGCTTGCGGTTGGCGATTGCGGTTTGTTGTTTCGCCACTTGAAAAATGCAGAAAGCAACAAAAACGCAGAACAGACGAGAACGGCAACGGGCAATGCCCAGACGAGTGAGTCGACGCCGCTCGCGCGCGGAACCAATAGCACCTGTCCGCCAAAGCGTTGTTCGATGTAGCCCACGATCTGTTCGTCGGTGCGCAAGCCTGTGGCTACTTGACGCGCAACTTCGGCTCGAATCGCCTCGGCGGCGGCTGCACGCGAAACAAAAACACTTTCTCCCGAACATGTCGGACAAGCCAGAACGGCAGTGATCGAATCTATTCGATCTTGTTGTGTGCGCGGGCCACCAGTGCGAGACGCACCGAAGACCAATAGCACGATGACCAACAAAAGCATCACAAGCCAAACCAATTTGCGCGCTTTCATGAGGTGAAACCTTCTCGCAACTTGTCTACCTGCCCTGAAAGCAAGCCCGGGCTCAACTCACCGGTAATGCGCAGACGCACGACACCGTTTGGGTCGATGATCCAAGTTTCAGGCACACGCGCGACACCAAAGGCAACTGCAATGGCACCATTGTCGTCTCGAATTTTCGGCCAACTACCGCCGTTTTTTTGAAAAAAACTTCTCACAGCATCTGGGCTGTCGTCGTTGATGATCGTGTATAACTCGGCTGCGTTTTTCTTTGTCTGTTCGACCTTGGCGAACTCAAGTAACAAGTCGTGTTCACTAACGCATGGCACACATGTCGAATTAAAGAAGTTGAGCACAACCCACGAGCCCTTGCGACGTTCTAAGACAAAGTTTTCTCCGTCAATTGTTTGGCTAGTCACACCCGGGGCAGGCTGACCCAAAAGTGGTGACCTGGCAATCACATCTTGGCTCGGGTCAGCGACGACCAAAACGGCAAACAACAAAGTGACCACCACGCCAACGACCGTCGACAAGATCTTGACCAGATTTTTTGACTTCACGGCTTGAGCACCTCAATCGGTGCACTCGTGGCATCTATTGGTCTGCGACGACGACCAGGAAACGCTGAAAGAACGGTGCCAACAGCCATCAGTGCGGTGCCTATCCATAACCAAATGATCATCGGTTTGATAAAAACTTTGATCCGCGCTTCATTGGCGTCTTGACGAACCGGGGGCTCGAGGGTCAGGTAAACATCTGTCGTCAGAGAAGTGCGAACCGACGGAGTGCCAACGTTCATGCCTACTCGTGTGTATTTGGTTATAGCGGGTGCATAGACCTTTTTGCCATCTAAAAGCACCAACGCCTTGACACTGATACTTCGATCATCACGAACCTCGATGACATCTTTTAACTCAAAAGTGTGACCAGAAAAAGTTGCCTCGACATTTGTCTTGAGCGACAACTCTTGGCTTTTGCTGAAACTATTTGATGCCCCGAGAGAAACCGCGATCAAAATCACGCCGAGGTGAACAATCATTCCGCCATTGGCACGACCTACCAGACCCCGCCAACCTTGGCGCCTCGTTGCCAAAATAACTTGTCGCAATGCGGCACCCGATGCAACCCCACCAAGGGTGAAAGTCAACAGCGGCGCTAGACCATACGCGCCGACCAACAAACTCGCCACGAGGGTCGCCACCCCGCACCACGCAGGCCAAAAGAGCCGCTCTTGCAAAGTTTCGGTCGATGCTTTTCGCCATGGCAAAACTGGTGCGATCGCCATCAGAGTCAGCAACGCCAACCCAATTGGCACCGAAAGTTGATCAAAAAAAGGTGCACCAACGGCGATCTGTCGATTCTGCAACGCTTCGATGATCAACGGAAACACGGTGCCAAGCAAAACCACGAAGGCGAACACGGCAAACAAAACATTGTTCGCGAGAAACGCGGCTTCGCGAGAGAGCGGAGAATCAATCACCCCAGGGCTGCGAAGCTTGTCGCCGCGCCAACCGATCAAGCCGATTGAAACCACGAGAACAATCGCGAACAATGTCAAGAACCAAGACCCGATGCTGCTTTCACTGAACGCATGAACGCTGTTCAACACGCCAGAACGGGTCAAAAATGTACCCAAGATTGTGAGGCTGAACGTCGCAACTAAAAGCGAGATATTCCAGACTCTCAACATTCCACGTCGCTCTTGAACAAGAACCGAATGAATGTAGGCGGTGCCAGTGATCCATGGCAAGAGCGATGCGTTTTCAACCGGGTCCCAGGCCCAAACACCGCTCCAACCCAGAACTTCGTAGCTCCACCAACTTCCAAGCGCGATACCGAACGTCAAAAACCCCCACGCAAAAAGTGACCAGCGACGAGTGGCGAGCAACCAACCCTCGCCGACACGACCCGTGATCAAAGCGGCGATCGCAAACGCAAATGGCACGGTCACACCGACATAACCGAGATACAAAATTGGTGGATGAAACATCACCAAAATGTGGTTTTGAAGCAGCGGGTTTGGTCCGGGGCCGTCCAGCACACCTGGTGCACCTGCGGCGAAAGGATTAGCCGGGAAAAATGAGACCAAAAAGAAAAAGGCTGAAATGATGAACATCACACCCAGAGCCCACGAGGCAATCAAATCTTGCATTCGTTTGCGCACCCAAAGTGAGACTGCCGCGGTATAACCAGCCAATACCAACACCCACATCAAAATCGAACCTTCGAGCGCGCTCCAGACGGCGGCAAAGTTATAGAGCGCTGGTGTAGACCATGAGCCCACCTTTTGCACGTAGGCCAACGAAAAATCGCGAGTGATCATGGCATATTCCATTGCTGCAAACGCGCCCGTGGCTGCCGCAAACGAGAGCAAAGCAAATCGCGGAATGAGACGAATAACTTGCTGATCGTTTCTGCGCGCACCGGTGAACGCAGCAAAGGCGCCAAAGATCGCGCCAATAAAACCGATTAATAAAAAGGCACGACCAATCGTGCCGCTCAACCCTGTGCTTGCGAGCATGCTGGGCTCCCTGAGGTTTCGAATCGATCGGCGTTTTTTTCTACATATTCATTTGAGTGCTTGACTTCGATTCGATTTGATTCAAAAGTGCCATCAATCATGCGACCATGCGCAACGATCGAAATGCATTCTTGAAACACACCACCTGGGTCACCCGCGTAGACGACATTTATCGACTTGTTGTTAAAACTAAGCACAAAACTGGTTTTGCTGCCGACTTTTTGCAAAGAATTTTGTTCGACAGTGCCCTGCACTCTAAGTCGCGTCGACTCTTCACAACCATTGCGAACGCCAATTTCGTCGACATTGCAGTAATAGTCAATTGCCGATCTAAGAAATTGCGTGACGATGATCGCACCTCCAATGCCGACCAACGACAGCAAAAAAATTGGCAGCCATCTGCGAGACTTTTTCGTCGGCTCAATCGGTCGCGGGGTTAGATCCATCACAACCAAGTTTTGTCTGCGTCATTCGCCATCAACGACGACTTCTTTGCTCGGCGCAAAGTAGCAACGGCAAATGCAATGATCGCACCAAGCGTCAAGATATAGGAACCGAATATGTACCCTGCGTCTTTCAACTAACTCACCTGGCCCTCTTGGCGACGAGCAACGATTGCCGCGTCGATGCCCCGAATTTTGGCCAAATCTGAAAGCAACATCGTGCGCTGTCTATGGATAACTAGCCACACGAATATGAGCGTAAAACCAACGACACCGCTGAACAATGTGAATAGCATCAAGTCGTCCATTTTTACGTCACCGCTTGGGTTCAAAACAGTTGCACCTTGATGAAGGCTCCGCCAAATCACGACGCTGAAATGCACGAGCGGAATCTCTAGCACTGCCAACAACGCCACAATCGCCGAGCGTCTGGCTCTTTGATGATCGGAGCCCTCGAGACGGCGCACCGCAAGATAACCGACGTATGTCACGAACAAAAATGCGGTTGTCGTCAATCGAGGATCCCACTGCCAAAACTCGCCCCAAGTAAGCCGACCCCAAAGACTGCCGGTTACGAGCGTGATCGCCATGAAAATCACGCCGACTTCTGCAGAAGCACCTGCAAATCGATCAAAGCCCATTGAATGTTTTTTGCTGAGAAGCCAACTCGCCGAAGCGACGGCAGTGAAGATAAAGGCAAGATATGCAATCCACGCAGATGGCACGTGAACGTACATGATTCTCACCGACTCACCCTGCACAACGTCTTGGGGTGTCAGAACTAAGCCGCTGACCACCACCCAGGCCATCACAATTATCGCCAAAAGGCCCAGAACCTGAGTCGCACGTGTACCAGTTGGTGAAGTGCGTTGCGAAAATTGCGACATTTCGAAATTTCTCCTGATTCAGTTTCGAAAAAAATTATTCATCTACTAAAGGCCCAAATGCCAGTGACCCGCCAACTCCGAAAATTGCGGCGAACACTGTCAATAAACCTATCCATGCCCATCCTTCTGAAATTTGTGCACCACCACTGCCGAAAGCCGATTCAGTGGCCCTCGTCGCGGCAATTAACACAGGTGCCACAACAGGCAACAACAATAAAGGAAGCAAGGTTTCGCGTCCTTTTGCGCCAGCAGTGAGACCGCCATAAAGAGTACCAACGAGTGCCAAACCAGAAGATGCGCCGAGCACGCAAGTGACCAACAACACCAATCCACTCGCGCTCAAATCGACCCTATAAAACACGATGGCACTCGCAATTAGAAAAACATCGAGAGCAAATAATTTGATCGCTAGTGCCAAAGCTTTGCCAAAAAAGACGGCAGACATTTCGACCCCAGCGACACGCAACGCGTCAAGTGCACCGTCGGCCGTATCGACTGCAAACGAACGCTGCACGATCACAAACAGCGAAAAGAGTGTCGCCATCCAAACCAACCCACCTGCGACCCTTTGCAACACATCATCGTTGTCAAGGGCGAATGCAAACATCAACATCACCAAACCGGCAAACGGCAAAACCTGATTGGTGACCACACGACTGCGAAACTCAATTCGCAAGTCTTTGATCAACACTGCACCGATCACCTTGCCTCTAGGCACGAAACTGCTCGAGGTTTCAGTCATCATTTGCTCACAGCTCCGCCAACGATTGTCAGGCTACGTGTTGCCAGACTCTGGGCGCGATCTGTCTCGTGTGATGCAAACAACACAGTTGCACCTGCATCTCTGGCGCGGCGCAATGTTGCGTCCAATTCGTCACGGCCCTGCGCATCAAGCCCTGCATGGGGTTCGTCGAGCAGCCACAACTGGGCTCGACGCACGATCAATGTCGCCAAGGCGCACCGCCTTTTCTGGCCCGCTGAAAGCTCGGCGACACGAGTAGTGAAAAGTCGACCAGACAGACCCATCGTTTGCATTGCATCGTCTATGTCGCTAGACGATGCGCCGATTAATCGCGACCAAAAATTCATATTCTCCTCGATTGTTAAATCTTGAAACAATCCGTTGGCATGACTCAGCAAACCAACTTTTGATCGCACTGAATAACGTTCAACGATAAGGTCGCAGCCCAAAACTTGTGCACTACCCCGAGCGATTGGCAAAAGTCCGGCACATGCTCGCAGCAGAGTGGTTTTGCCGGCACCATTTGGCCCCTGCAACAAAACAATCTCACCGCTGGCCACCTCAAAACTCACCCCAGCAAGAGCCGGAAAATTGTTATAGACGACCACAACATCAGAAAAATCAACAACGAGCTTTGATCGGTTTTCAATTTTTCCCGTTTTGTTGCTTTTGTCGATCATGTCGTCGCTCTCAATCATCCATTTAGTTTGCACAACATTTTTCTAACAATGCAGACTTTCGACTTGAAATCGCACGCGACAATTCCGGTGCATGACCTTCAATTGGCGCCCAATAAAATAAATACAACGCTATGGATTCTCGCACACAACCCGATAATCGAGACACCGACCCAATTTTGGTGAAACGAGCCACAATTTCTAACTGGGCCAAACGCGCAACAAACCTTGGCTATGCGCTCTACGGAGTATCAATGCTGGCGGTCATCTGGGGTGTGGTCATAGATTTCACGCCCAACACAAGTCGAGTCGCCACGTTCGGTCTTGTCGCGGGATGCATAGTGCTGGCCCCGGCGATACTTGTTCAATATTCGGTCAAAGCAGCCGTGCGTGAAGAGCGCGAAAATGGCCAACTTCCTCGATAAATTTCGCGTTTTCGCTCAACTGTAGGCTCAGAGGTATGCAACACAACAACGAGCATCACCCTGCATTTGAAGAATATTGCGAATGCATATTTGAACTCGAAGAAGACAACGTTGAGTTGATTCAGGCTCGCATTGCTGAGCGTCTCAAAGTTTCGCGGGCATCTGTTTCTGAAATGATCAAGCGCATGGAGAGCGAAGGTCTGGTCAATTTGTCAGGCCCACACATCGCACTCACCGATTCGGGGCGCAAATTGGCCGAGGGAATTGTGCGCAAACATCGTTTGGCCGAATGCTTTTTGATTGATGTACTCGGCTTGTCGTGGTCGACTGCGCACCATGAAGCCTGCAAGTGGGAACACATAATCACCGACGAAGTCGAGGTTGCTCTCGCAAAGATGCTCGGCAACCCAACAGCCTGCCCACACGGCAACCCCATACCTGGTTCGCATCATCACAAAATGGTCTTGACGCCACTCAACACAATTGATCTCAACGGCTCGTTCACAGTGGTGCGAATTTCAGAAGAACTCGAAGAAACTACAGGTGCACTTGACACGCTTGAGGCAAACCAAATTTATCCAGGGCGAGTTGGCAAGATCACTGCCCATAATGACGATGGAAGCGTGAGTGTTCTGATGACCGAATCATCAGACTCAAAACCGACCTCGATCGATCGATTCATCAGCAGTCGGCTGCTCGTAACCTCAAAAAACTGAGACCTCTGTCATTTAGGGTGGTGGCTAAGTCAATGTCTCGGCGATATTTGCTTGGTGCATATTTTGTTGCAACCCTAGGTCTTTCAGCCGTGGCATCTGGATGTGCCACCACTATCAATGAGTCGGCACCCACCACGAATATTCAGGGTTCGAACATTTCGGCTTCGAGCGTGGTTTCGCCTTTGGCAACCATCGACCCACGACTTGATCGCAACGAACTTCTCGAGTTGATGCTAGAGCGCGCAAAATCTTTGAGCACTGCCATGCAGAATTCTGATCGAAAATCTGCGAACCAACATCTCGAACAGATTTTGTTGATTCGCGAGGCGGTGCGTCCCGAGATTCTCGCGTTGAGCGATCAACTAGTTGCCGACTTTGACCGTGTCGTAGATTTGGCAAGGTCTTCAGTGGACCGCAATCGACCTGCAGATGCCGACAAAGCATTGCGTTTTTTGCCCTTGATTATTGACTCGTTGAAAAACTTCTAGTTCAGTTGGTCATTGCCTTTGGCAAAGGCTCACTGTGCAAAACCGTCAGACGTCGAGTTGAGCGCGTAAGTGCCACGTAGAGCGTGCGCAAACCATATTTTTGAGCAGCCACAATCTTTGACGGCTCGACAACAATCACACCATCGAGTTCGAGACCCTTGACAACGCCGACTGGCACAACTGTCAGGCTGTTTTCGATGCCTGACGAGCCGGCTCGACCATATGAAATCTTTGACTGATCGAGGGCAAAGCAAATCTCGTCATTCATCTCATCGGGGCAGACAATTGCAATGTTTCCATCGCGCAATTCAGAAACGAGACTTGCTGTTTCGATTGTCAATTTTTTTAGCAGGTCGTCGGGGGCGCAATTTACTATCTTTGGCACCTCGTCACCTTCGCGCACTGAAATGGGCGCCGTCTGCTCGGGTGCAGCAGCAGACATGACACGGGTTGCGAGCTCCATTATCTGTTTTGGAATTCGATAACCCACCGTCAAACCGATAATTCTTGATTCATTTTTGTTAGGGAGATGCTTTAGAACCTCTTGCCACGATGCCGGGGCATGAGCCGAGGTGGCTTGGGCGATATCGCCAACGATCGTCATCGAGCCATTCAATGATCGACGGGAAATCATTCTCAACTGCATTGGTGAAAGATCTTGAACTTCGTCGATGACAATGTGACCATACGTGCGAATCTCATCGGCCTCATTGATTCGGCCACTGCGACGCGGGCGAGGGCCCAAAATTGCCAAGGCTTCGTCTAGCACGGCCACATCGGCTTCGCTGAACTTTGCGTTCGCAAGACTCGTGGCTCGCGGTCGGTAAAGCATTTCATATTCATTTGGGGTAACAACTTGATTTGCTGCAAGCCGCATCAGGGCCTTTGAAGAGTAGAGGTCGTGCAACAACTCTGCTGGTGTGAGCACTGGCCACATGTAGTTGACCACAGATTGAAATTCTTTTGTATCGCGCAAAGACTCACGTGTGGTTTCAAGATCTAGCTCTTGGTTTTGACTTGACGCAATCATCGCCATCACGATTTCTGTTTCAACCCAAGAGTGCGCAGCGTTGTGCCGACGAAATCGCCTTCGCGCCTCACGCACGATTGCAGCCGACTCAAGTTTGGTCAGACGCAGATAGCCAGCACCGAAGCCGATTTCAAAATCTGCCCTCAAAGCACGCTGTCTATCTTTGACGCTGTTGGCCACGATCTTTGCCATTCGTAGATCGCCCTTGATTCGAACGACATCTTCACTGTCTTTGATCGAAAAGCTGTGACCGCGCACCAGATCGGCCAAAACGACTTGTTCGACACCAGCCTCGCCCAACGACGGCAAAACCCTCTCGATGTATCGCAAGAAAACCCGGTTCGGCCCGACCACCAGCACGCCCTGGTCTTCGAGTGGAAATCGAAACGTATAGAGCAGATATGCGGCGCGATGCAGGGCCACAACTGTCTTGCCCGTGCCAGGACCCCCTTCGACGACCAACACGCCATGTTGTGACGAGCGAATAATTTCGTCTTGCTCGGCTTGAATCGTCGCGACGATGTCACCCAGTTGACCCGTGCGACCTCGAGACAGTGCTGTCAACAAGGTGCTGTAACCACGCAATTTTGGCACACCCGATTCGGGCGTGCCGTCGAGACCTTCATCGTGACCTACACCAAGATGACCCTCACCAAATAGTTCGTCTTCAATGCCAAGAAGTTCACGCCCTTGAACAGCAAAATGTCGGCGACGGGCCAACCCCATCGACTCACGACCAGTGGCTCGGTAGAAAGGTTCGGCCACCGGTGCACGCCAGTCGACCACAACGGGTTCACGATTTGAGTCTGAAACGGCGATGCGCCCGATATGAAAACTTTCAAACGAATCGGGCGATTGGGTTAGCCGATCAATTCGTCCAAACACAAGGGCGGCGTCGCCCAGATCAAGTTGCGAAAGTCGGTCGATTAGAACTTCGTCAAACGCATTGCGCTCATAACGGGCCTGAAACGTGCCCCCGGTCGAGGCTTCGTTCATTTCGCGAATTCGCCAGGCGTCTTTGCGGGTCTGGTCTAGGCACTCGTATGCATGGTCGATAAACCGCTGTTCTTCGGCAAGTTCGGGGTGCTGTTGGGTCATTTATGGTCGCAGATTCTTAAAAAAGGGGTCTATCTACTCTACAGATCAAACCTCACACATTTGTAGTTTTCAGCACAGTTTCACATCGATGCACACATCAAGAGATACTGCAACCATGTACACGAAGTTCTACACATGTCAGAAAATTTTCGTCTGTTTCACTTTCTGCTGTTTATTTTTTGGCGGATGCGCAAGTCAGAGCGATACAAAAACCCGCACATCGATAAACTTTTCACGTTCGCCTCAAACATCAGCACAAAAATCAGCACAAACATCAGAACAAACATCGCCGATAATTGTTTCAACAAGCCAGGCGTCAAATTTGGCTGTCTCACCCTTTGATCTCGTAGTCGAGCAGTTTGCAGACTTCGTCAATTGGCGACGTGAGTGCGGTTACAAACCAAAGTTTTGCGACATAGAAAAATTCACGATTCGAGGCACCGAATTTGGCGACAGTTTTGCAACCATGATCGAGAGTTTTGCAAAGAACAATATCTATGCCCGTCCAGGCAACGGTGAGCGCAAGATAACGATTCAAAAGATCGCATTCGACGATTCAAAAATGACAGCTTCAATCAATGGTTGCGTTTATGACACGACTGTTTTGTATATGGGTTCGGGCATCTACGACGACAAAATCACCTCGTCGTTTTCAATATGGACACTGCATTGGCTCAACAATCGGTGGTTTTGGACCGACTATCAAATTTCGAAAAAGGTCTTCTTTGAAAACTTGTGCGAGACATGAAATGAAAATTCGAACCATTACAGTCTCGCTTCTTCTCATTTGCTTTTTCCCAACTCGGGCAATTGCCAGCAACGAGGACTCAAATCTCGTTCGCGATATTTTTGGCGAAGTTTTAGATCGAACCATCATCGCTGGCATATTTATTGGTGAAAGCGAAAACTCCGATGATGCGAGCCAGTGCGAGTGGTCACCGAGTTTGCCGCGCGACTCTGGTCGCGACCAAACATTTGGTGACGAGGTAGAAAAAACCGTGGGCCAAATTTCCTTTCGCCTTTACGACAGAAGTTGTGCCACCAAACCAACGTCATATCACTGGATAGCCCAAGTCTCTTCTGAAACAATCGCACGCAATGCAGCAAGTGTTGCTTACGACTTGATTCCTGCGCCGTTTGGTGAATTCGCTCCGCCAGCGCGTCAAGGATTAATCAAAATCAGCACTTGGTTTTGGGTCAGTCCGAGTGTTTGGCAACCGAAATCTGTCACCGCGTGGGTGCCCACACCATCCGGCCCGATCACTGCCACAACAACGGCCACACCTTACAAACTTGTCTTTAACCCCGGTGACGCAGCACTTGGCACCGGCAAAGTTTCTTGCATTGGCCCGGGCTT
>CAYOVI010000011.1:0-26442 GCA_964407365.1 uncultured Ferrithrix sp. | reverse complement strand
CAATTGACGGAAACATAAACTTGGTTCTGCGGCCATTATCGGCAGAATCATGCCCCAAAATCTATTCGGGTCTTTGCGACAGTGAGGCGGTTTGCCTTCAGTGCCACACCAGATGCTGGTCAATACATAGTCTTCATCGGGGCTACCACCGACTGCCGAGCCCATCGACCAGGCAGCAAGCGTCATGAACAACAACAGCGCCATGAGTGCTCGAATCGCGATGAAACGCGCGAGTGACTTCGTGATTTTAGGAGCTCTCACAAATTCGGTTCACTCTTTTTGGGTGCCGACTTTGAGATCGCGAAACGGCGATTTTGAGTCGATGCCGACATCCTTTGGCAAACCGAGAACTCTTTCACCCACGATGTTGCGCATAACTTCGTCTGAACCACCGGCAATGCGCATGCCGGGGGCGCCCAGCAACAACTGGCTCCAGGCATAAGTGCCCCATTCGCCCGTGTCGGCTTGCAACTTGCTGCCAAGCACGAGCGAGAGAAAGTCGTTCATTCGCTTTTGATTATCGACGAGGGCCATTTTGGCGATTGACATCTCTGGGCCCGGGGTTTGCCCTGCGCGAATTTTGTCCATGGCGCGCTGGTTGTTGTAGCCGGCAACTTTTGTGCGAATAAATAAATCGGCCAATTTTTCGCGCACGATCGGGTCGTCAGTCATGCCAAAGTGCTGAATCATTGCCTGCATGCGGGTGAACATCGAAGTTTCGCCACCACCAGCCGTGCCGATTGCGGCGCGCTCGTTCATCAGCGTCGTCAACGCAACACCCCAACCGTTGTTGACTTCGCCGAGTCGATAACTATCGGGCACGCGTACGTCGTTGAAGAAAACCTCGTTGAAGCTTGCACCACCTGTCATTTGTCGCAATGGACGAATCTCGACACCTGGGTCATGCATGTCAACGATGAAACCCGTCATGCCTTTGTGCTTGGGCAAACTTGGGTCGGTGCGACAAATCACCTCGCCGATGTCGCTGAATTGTGCGCCCGATGTCCAAACTTTTTGACCGCTGATGACCCATTCTTCACCGTCACGCTCGGCTTTGGTCTGCAATGAAGCAAGATCGCTGCCTGCACCAGGCTCTGAAAACAACTGACATGCCACGATGTCGGCACGCCACATGGCTCGCAAAAACTTTTCGCGGGCAAAGTCGCTGGCGTGGGCCAAGATCGTTGGCGCAACCATGCCCAATCCAATTTGAAAAATCGATTGGTTGGCGACTTTGTATTGAGCCTCAATTCGGTTGTAGGCCTTTTCATATTCATTGGAGAGCCCACGGCCGCCATACTGCTCGGGGCCCGAGATCCAACCAAAGCCGGCGTCGAACTTTTGTTGTCGCCACGCCTTGGCGCGACTCACCATTTCTGCTTCGGCTTTCTTTGAGCGCTCTTCGAACATCGAGACGTTGTCTGAGCCCTCGCCCCAAACGAAGGCTTTTTTCGATTCGCGCGGTTCGGCATTGGCTGACAAGAACTTTTGGGCGTCCGTCGAAAATTGTTCGATTGTGATTTGCTCGCTAGCCATGCTCAAATACCGTACCTGCCGATTCGAATGAATATGTAGTTCGAAAACGTGCGCAAAGCCCAAGTTTTGACTAGTCTGCCTCGGGTGGGTCAGCCAGTAGATGTAAAACAAACCAAGGGCGCGGTTACTGGTCGCATTCGTTTTGAGTTGAATCGCACGTTAACGGGTCAAGGCCACGAGAAATTTACAAACGCGAGCCAAGCGATAGGTGCTCGGCCTGCTGCCGAGTTGGCCAGACGACTATTTAATAGTGGGGCGGTTTTGGGTGTGCACGTTTTTGCCAACATCGTCACGGTTGATCTTGTGCCTGGTTCGCGCGACGGAGATTTGGCACAAATCGTGACCGACCTGCACCAATATTGGAAACCTGGCATGAAGCCACCGACCGTCGAGGAACTGATGGCTCAAGTTGCAGCGCCCTCTGAAAAGACGGCGACGGGTGCCGATGGTGTGGCACCTGAAGTCAGCGCCGCTGAAAAACTCATTCCCGCTCATTTGTTAGAGCGCAGCCGCAACGCCCGCAAAAAAGCCGAATCAAAATAATCGCCACACGCCCAAATAGTTAGAGCGAACATGTGTTCGCTACAGTGCAGGCATGAAGTTATTGGTGCCCAAAACCCTGGCTGACAAACATTCGCGCTTCGAAAGACAGGTTCTCGAAAACTTCGCCGTTTCTGATCACGTTGGTCACTTGTTGCCTGATTCTGGTTTGGTTCGTGGACGCATCGTGCGTTGTCGTGGTGACGCCGCCGCATCGCTGGCGCTTTCACTTTGCGCCCGCGCATCGCAACAAGGCTCGTGGTTGGGTGTCGTCGGTGTCGGTCATCTCGGCATTTCGTGCGCAGTCGAACATGGTGTGGCTCTTGAGCGCATGGTTTTTGTGCATCCACCAGAATCATCTCGCGATTGGTCGACAACGGTGGCCGCTGCTATTGACGGCTTCGATCTATTGATCGTTGCGGTGCCCGAATCTCTCGTGACTTCCGACGCCAGGCGGGTGCAGGCGCGCCTGGCGTCGCGACGTTCAGTGATGATCATCGTCGATACGGCCACTTTTTCTAATCCAGATCTTTCAAAAGATTCACATCCATTTCATGCCGACGTTGTTTTAGACACCACGACAAAAAGTTGGAGCGGCATCAACAATGGCGCCGGTTATTTGCAGCAGCGTCAAGTTGCGATCAAAGTAAGCGGTCGTCGAGTTGCGCGCGCACGAGAACATCTAGTTGTTTGCAACTACTGAATTGCTCGCATCAAAACGTTTGGCAGTGTTGCGTTGCCTTGACTGGCCAGCGGTCGTAGCGGCAAAAACCTCAAACAGTCCGTGTGCTGTCGTGCACGGACACCGAATCATCGCACGCTCTGTTGGGGCGATGCATTATGGCGTTCAGGTTGGCATGCGTCGTCGCCACGCCCAAGGTCTTTGCCCAGATCTTGAGATCGCGACATTTCAACCAGATCGCGATCGTCGGGCCTTCAACACGGTGGTAAGAACCGTCAATGAACTAGTTCCATTGATTGAAGTCACCGAACCGGGTGTGATCGTGTTTGCAACGCGTGGTCCATCTAGATATTTCGGTGGTGACGAACAGATGGCCGGCAAAATTTTTCAGGTCTTGCGTCGTTCAATAGTCGTCGATGCGCAATTCGGCATTGGTGTGGCCGACAGTCGTTTAGCGGCCCACATTGCCGCACGCATCTCGGCACAGAACGAGGCGCCATTTATAGTCGAACCCGACAAGACCAAACTTTGGCTTGCCCAACAATCGGTCAGGGTTTTGAGCGAGTTCGTCAACATCGACCCAGAGACGGTGTCGTTGCTCGAGCGACTGGGCTTGAACACCCTGCAAGACGTCTGCAGACTTGGCGAATCGGTGTTGGCGGGTCGGTTTGGCGAACTGGGCATCGAGTTGCATCGCCTCGCTCGTGGCGACGAACAACATCCGTTGGCCGCAGTCGTGGCACCCCCCGAGCATCTTTGCTTGCGAATTTTTGAAGAGCCGGTGGTTGATCAACAAACTCTGCTTAATAATGTGCGAGCAATGGCCGAAGAGTTCAACAACTATTTTGCTGGCCATGGGGCTATTTGTGTGCGTCTCGTGCTCAAATTTGAATCAGAAACAGGCTCGCATTCAGAACGCCTGTGGTATCGACCCCAGGGCTTGACTGCTCGGGCGATAACTGAAAGCGCCAAGTGGCAAATCGAAAGTTGGTCAAGCAAACTCGCGGTGGCTATCACGCGTGTGCAGTTGATCGCCGATGAAGTTCGCACAGATACTGCACGGCAACTCAAGTTGTGGGGTGGTATCACCCAAGTTGACGAGACTGCCAGCCACGCCATTGGAAGATTGACCGAGTTGTTGGGCTCAACTGCGGTTCAATTTGTCAAGTGGCAAGGTGGGCGAGACCTGCAGGACAATTTTCAACTTGTTTCTGCCGCCCATTTTCAACCAAGACCAACTGATTCAGACGAGTCGAACAAGTCGAGTGCTTCAAATGCAAAAATGAAGTGGCGAGGTTCATTGCCAACCCCGTCGCCGAGCGTCGTTTATTCTGAACCGCCGTTGGTGCAGGTTGTTGACAAAGACAAAAATTTATTGCGCGTCAGTGCGCGCCACGAGTTGAGCGCCGAGCCATCACATCTGATTGTCGACGGGCAAAATTATAAAATTGTTTCTTGGGCTGGCCCATGGCCAATAGAAGAAAAATGGTGGGATATTGCTCGAAGTCGGCGCTTGGTTCGATTGCAACTTGTGATCGAAAAGTCGACACAAAATGACGCACAGCAAGTTCAAGCATTATTAGTGACACTTGAACACGGCCAATGGAGCATTGCGGCAATCTATGGCTAGTCACTTGGCGAGGTATTGTTTGTAGGTGATTTTTGATTTTGGTCTCGAGTTCGTCAAAAATTTCTGTTTGCAACTCTCCGAACATCAACCAATCGACGAGCGCGAGCAAGAGTCAATTGAGACTTTTTGCAAACTCGCACCAAAATTGTCGGCGCCATTCGATGAACACAGCGACCCGACCCATGTCACCGCATCGGCGATCGTCGTCGGCAAACCCGGCGTGGTGTTGCACCTGCACAAGCGCCTGAATATGTGGCTGCAACCCGGTGGTCATATTGAAAGTGGTGAGACCATTCAAGATGCTGCGATGCGAGAGGCTCGAGAAGAGACGGGCTTAGAACTGAGCCACTATCAAAACAACTCACCGAGATTTATTCACCTAGATGTTCACCCGGGGCCTCGTGGGCACACCCATTTAGACGTGAGGTTTTTGTTGTTGGCAAACAATGAAATCTTTGACCCAGCCATAGGTGAAAGCCAGCAAGTCAAGTGGTTCAGTTTTGAGGACGCGTTGACGGTCGCCGAAGCTGGTGCGCGAGGGGCGATTCGTGTCGCCAGACAGATCGTGGTGGGCTAGGGCCCAAAACAGCCTCAAACGACAAGAGCGAACATATGTTCGCTACGCTTAGCCCAATGGGTGACTATGCCGAACTGCATTGTCGGTCGAATTTTTCGTTTTTATACGGGGCTTCGCACCCCGAACAACTCGTTGAATCTGCGATTCAAAACCAACTGACGGCACTGGCCCTCACAGACCGCAACGGTCTCTACGGTGTCGTCAAGTTTGCACAGGCAGCGCGCACATTTGGCCTGCCAACTTTGTTTGGCGCCGAGCTTACGTGCTCGGGTCAAAACAACGATGCACAAATTGTTTTGATCGCCGACGGGCCGGCGGGTTATTCGCGACTCTCGCACACGATCACCCTCGGCCAACTCGCTGGTTCAAAGTCTGCGCCAATTTTTGACACCGCAAAAATTGCCGAAGGTCTGGCCGATAGTTGTTGGGTTCTCACGGGTGCATCAACTGGTCTTGTAAATCAAAGCCTCGAACTGCACGGCCCAGAGTTCGCCTCGCGTCAGTTGCAAAAGTTGGTCGGTGAGTTTGGTCGTGACCGAGTTTTGGTCGAACTCTGCGATCATGGCGACCCGCTCGATTCAACCCGCAACGACGCCCTCGTGCAATTGGCGATCCGACACAACTTGCAATGCGTGGCAACCAACGACGTGAGCTATGCATCACTACGTGAATATCGCCTCGCGGTCGCACTCACAGCAGTAAGACAACGATCGAGCCTCGACGAAATTGACGCTCATCTGCCACCGGCACCGAGCGCCTATATTCGCAACGCCAAAGAGCAATTGCGAAGGTTCAGGCGTTATCCGGGCGTCGTCGAATTGACAAACGAAATCGCCAAAGCTTCGGCATTCGACTTGTCCTTGGTTGCGCCGAAACTTCCACCGTTTGTTTGCCCAGACGGGCTCGATGAAATTTCTTACCTGCGTCGTCTTGTCGAGCAGGGTGCAACCCGCAGATATGGTCCTCGACCCGCAAACAACATCGAAGACCTCTCTTTGCGTGCCAGAGCCTGGAAGACGATCGAACATGAGTTAGAAATGATCGAGCACCTCGGCTTTGCGGGTTATTTTTTGGTCGTTTTCGACATCGTGCAGTTTTGTCAGCGTTCCAATATTTATTGTCAGGGTCGGGGCAGTGCGGCCAATAGCGCAGTTTGTTTCGCCCTGGATATCACCAAGGCCGACGCTGTTTCTCTGGGCCTTTTGTTCGAAAGATTTTTGTCAGCAGAACGCGACGGTCCACCAGACATCGACATAGACATTGAAAGCGGTCGACGCGAAGAAGTAATTCAATACGTTTTCAATCGTTACGACCGACATCATGCTGCGCAAGTCGCCAACGTGATCACGTATCGTTCGCGTTCTGCTGTGCGCGACATGGCTCGTTCATTGGGCTTTGCACCTGGTCAACAAGACGCCTGGAGCAAGCAAGTCGGCATGCACGGCTCACTGTCGAATGCCGACAACACGCAACATGAAATACCTGCCCAAGTTTTAGATCTTGCGCGCCAGGTTTTAGACGCGCCGCGTCATTTAGGCATTCACTCAGGCGGCATGGTGATTTGCGATCGACCAGTTAGCGAAGTTTGCCCTGTTGAGTGGGGTCGCATGAAAGACCGCAGTGTCTTGCAGTGGGACAAAGACGACTGTGCGGCAATTGGTTTGGTCAAGTTCGATCTTTTGGGGTTGGGCATGCTCTCGGCCCTGCACAACGCAGTCGATTTGATCGCCGAATTTCGGGGTCGACAGATAGATCTTGCGACAATCCCGCAAGAAGACGAGGTTTATGCGATGCTCTGTCGCGCCGATACGGTCGGTATTTTTCAAATTGAGTCTCGTGCTCAAATGTCCACGTTGCCAAGGCTCAAGCCACGCAGGTTTTATGATCTCGTCGTCGAAGTGGCACTCATTCGCCCTGGTCCGATTCAAGGTGGCTCGGTTCATCCATATATTCGACGGCGCAACGGCCAAGAGCCGGTCACATATCTGCATCCACTTTTAGAAAATAGTTTGGGTAAGACCCTGGGCGTGCCGTTGTTCCAAGAGCAGTTGATGCAAATGGCAATCGACATCGCCGGCTTCACCCCGAGCCAAGCCGACGAGTTGCGCCAGGCCATGGGTTCGAAGCGTTCTCATGCCCGCATGCAACGACTTCGTCAGCGACTTTATGACGGCATGGCAAAAAACAAAATAGTTGGCTCTGTCGCAGACGAGATTTTCGACAAGATGCAGGCGTTCGCCAGTTATGGGTTTCCCGAGAGCCACTCGGTTTCTTTCGCTTATCTCGTTTATGCGTCTTCATATATCAAGTTTCACGAGCCAACAGCGTTCTATGCCGCATTGTTGAACGCCCAGCCGATGGGTTTTTGGTCTCCACATTCGCTTGTGCAAGACGCTCAACGACATGGTGTGGTCGTGTTGAGCCCCGACTTAAACGCATCAAAGGCAACGGCGACCCTCGAAGCGTGCGACAGTTCGGCGGGTGGTTTTGCTTTGCGCCTCGGCATTTCTAGCGTGCGTGGCATTGGTGATGAACTTGCAAAAATAATCGAATCAGCGCGTCCGTTTGTGAGCATGGAAGACCTGGTTCGTCGCGTGCCTCAGCTAAGTTTGTCGCAAATCGAGACCCTGGCAACATCAGGTGCATATTCGCAATGTTTCGAGATATCTCGCAGAGATGCACTCTGGTCGGCAGGTGCGGTCATTCAAAGCCGACCAGAGCGTTTGGCGGGCGTGACAACCGGCGGTGACTCGCCACAGTTGCCGGGCATGCAACCCATCGAAAAGTCGATCTGCGACTTGTGGTCAACGGGCATTTCTATCGACGGTCATCCAACTCAATTTGTGCGCAGCCAGTTGAGCCAACTTGGTGTCGTCACCGCGAGCGAGCTTGCCAAAGTCGAAAATGGCTCAAAAATATTCGTCGGAGGTGTGATCACTCATCGTCAACGCCCATCTACTTCGCGGGGCGTCACCTTTTTTGGTCTTGAAGACGAAACCGGTTTGATCAATGTGGTTGTTTCGCAGGGTTGTTTCAAGAGGTTTCGTCGTGAAGCGATAAATTCTTCGGCGTTGCTTGTGCGTGGCAGGGTCGAATCTTCGCAAGGCGTCGTCAACATCATCGCTGAACATCTCAGCGATCTAAAAATTTCTACTCGTGGTGTTGGTTCAAGAGATTTTCGCTGAAGCTGCCATAATGCCCAGCAACACAAACACGACACCAGCGACATATCGCTGCACAAACGGCAGAGCCTTGCCCTTGACCAGAGTTTCACGCAGCGAACTTGCACAAAGTGCATAGATGCCGTCGGTGATAAAACCAAAGATCACGAACACCGACCCAAAAGCCAGTGACTGAAGTGCATTCGAAGATTTGCCTGGGTCGATGAATTGGGGCAAAAATGACAGAAAAAACAGGGCAACTTTTGGGTTCAAAGTATTGATGATAAAACCCTGGCGAAAAGCCTGAATCTTCGTTATCAAATCAGCCGAAGTGTTCAGTGCTTTTGGCCGTCGCAACAACGTGCTCAGACCGACAACAATCAAATATGAAGCACCAAGAAACTTAACCGTGTTAAAAGCCTCAACTGACGTTGCCAAAATTGCCGAAAGGCCCACGGTGGCCGCAATCACGTGCATGAAAGTGCCAAGTTCGAGGCCCAGCACAGAAGCAAGGCCGATAGATCGACCACTGGCGACACTGCGATTGACTATGTAGATAACCGCCGGGCCCGGAATCACGAGCAAAGCAACCGAGGCAATTGCAAAAGATATCAACGATTCAAGTTCGGGCATATTGGTCGACTAGCTACTCTTCGGGTCGTTCATTTAGATTTTCGTTGAACCCGCGATACATGTCATAAATTTCTTTGCAAGCTTGGCAGATCGGCAACGCCTTGGGGTCGCGCGATGGCACCCAAACGTGGCCACAGAGAGCCTCTATTGGTGTGCCATTGATTCGTGCCTCGAGAATTTTGGCCGCTGCTGATTCGTTTTTTCCGACCTTGACGATGTGGGCGACCAGTGGCTTGCCCGTTTGGGTCAGATTCTCTGTTTGGCTGTCGGTTGATATTAAAGGCTGTGTTTGAATTGCAGACACTTGCGCACAGAGCACACTTTAGTTAATCACTAAATTTCGCAAACTAGCGTTCTGGCAAATTCAAAGCCGAGGTATCTAGACTGCAACTCATGCCAACGTACGAGTTTCGTTGTCGCACCTGCGACGAGGTCTTCGAAGAGCGTCGCACGATGTCGGCGGCCAACGACCCAGCAAAGTGTCCGCAGGGTCACGAAAACGCCGTGAGACTGCTTTCGGTTTTTGCCTCGGTAGGCGGTGCAGGCACCTCACCGGCACAAGTCACGCCCGCTTCAAGAGTTGGCGGATGTGGCTCTGGTTGCGGTTGTCACGCGTAGACGAATCTGACAGACAGATAGACCAACAAAATACAAATTGCAACTGGTCCGAAGATCACTAAGAACTTTGCGCTAATTCTTTTGCTCGGGTTGAGCAAGAATAAACTGCAAATCGCACCCGTCAAGGCCCCGCCAAAATGACCGCCAATTGAAATGCCGGGAATAATCAGGGTGATCACGATATTCAAAACAAAAGTTGCGCCAATACCCGTTTGCAGGGGGTTGATGCGATCATGTCGCAGACCCACGACTGCAGCAGCCATAAGACCGAACACGGCACCCGACGCACCGCCAGTGATGGCCTCGGGGCTGACAAGCAAGGCACCAACTGATCCACCTAGAAGAGAAGTCAGATACAACAGCCCAAATCTGAGTGAGCCGATTTTTTGTTCGAATAACTGACCGAGTTGAAATGCCAAAAGCATGTTCATCGCGACATGAAACACCCCAAAATGCACGAAGCCACAACTGACAAGTCGATACCACTCGCCCTGCTCTAAGAACTGGCGCGAAATCACAAATTTCAGCGAAGTCTCTTCGAAGCCCGAGAGGTTCATCCATAAAAAAAGACCGACGTTTGTCGAAACGATTGCATTTGTCACCGTCGTTTTGTGGCGCTGTCGTTTCCGATGCACCTCGTTTTTTGGTTGCGCGCGGGGCAACGGCGGTGGAAGTTGAGGTGGGGGAAAACTCACGAGACTAATTGGACAGATGCATGGCTTGTTGGCGATTGGCGAGAAACCACTGCACGGTTTCGCGCAAACCGTCTTCAAATTTTGTAGATGCATGCCAGCCAAGTTCGCGCTCGGCACGCGAGGCATCCACTCGTCGACGGGGTTGACCGTCGGGTCGAGTCGCATCCCAGACGAGTTCGCCCGAAAAACCCACGATGCGAGCAATAGTCTCGGCGGTCTCACGAATAGTGATTTCACGATTGTTTCCCAAGTTGAGTGGCTCTGTAGATTCGTGAAGTTCGCTTGCGAGCAAAATTGCCCGAGCTGCGTCTTTGACATATAAATAGTCGCGACTCGCAGAACCAGTGCCCCAAACTTCGATTTTGTCGAGATTCTGCTCTTTGGCCTCGACGCACTTCTTTATCAGCGCTGGTATCACGTGCGAAACGTCAGGATGAAATTTGTCGCCAGGACCGAACAAGTTGGTGGGAATCAAAAATGCAAATCGCTGGCCATATTGTTGGGCGTTCACCTGGGCGTGCACCAAAAGAGCTTTTTTGGCGATGCCATAGGGCGCATTGGTCTCTTCGGGATAGCCGTCCCAGATCGACTCTTCGCGAAATGGCACCGGGGTAAATTTTGGATAACTGCAAACAGTGCCGAGAAGGACAGTTTTTTCGACACCCGCCGAGCGTGCCGCCTCGATCGTGTTCGTGCCCATCAGCAAGTTGTCGAGATATAACCGAGCGGGAGCAACCTGGTTGTAGCCAATTCCGCCGACGCGTGCGGCCAAATGCACTACGTGACTTGGTTGGTGTCGCTTGAAAAGTTCGAGTGCGACGCCAGGCACAGTGAGGTCTGCCTGCTGGCGGGTTGGAGCTATTACGTTTGCGCCAGATTCAGTAAATGCTTCGACAACGTTGCGACCGAGAAAACCATTTCCGCCCGTCACCAGCACGACGCGATTTCTCCAAAATTTCGGTGACGAAGATTTTTCGCTCATATTCATATCGTACGACCCGAAGCCCATTGTCTTGACTGCAACGGCCCAACGCCAATTAGCAAGCCAACGCGGGCAGAATAGATGTGATGCGTGTTGCCTATTCTTTAGAACAGTGCTGGCATCGCGTGCCAGGGGGCACTGCGACCGCCGCAGTAGAGGTGGCACGAGTCTTGCCAAGTTTGCGGCGCGACATCGAACTTATTGGTTTTTCAGGTCGGCACAACTCGGCACCCCAAGTGGCCTATCGACCACCGATCAACGTGCAGCAAATGTTTCTCAACGGCCCATTTCTTTACGAGTCGTCGATGCGCATTGGCTGGCCAAAAGTTGAAAGCGCCACTGGCAAAGTTGATTTGGTGCACTGCACCTCAATAATTCCATTTGCGACGAGCGCAAAGTTGGTCGCAACTATTCACGATCTGGCGTTTTTGAAATTTCCACAATTTTTTAGTCGGCGAGGCAACTCGGTGTTCAGGCGAAGCCTCAAGATTTTGTTGAAGCGCGCAGACATGTTGATCTGCTCTTCACAGTCAACGATGGAAGATTGCCGAGAATATGGTTTTTCATCCGACAGGTTGCGCCATGTTCCACTTGGGGTATCTCGGCCGATGGTGATGACAACATTCGGGCAGATCAAGAATCGCTACAACTTGCCAGACGATTACTTGTTGTTTGTCGGCACTCTCGAACCACGCAAAAATTTGTCCCAGTTGATCGAAGCACTGGCAACACTTGGCGAATCCGTGCCCGACTTGGTCGTGGTCGGGGCGAGTGGGTGGGGTGATTTGCCAGACGACATAAATCACCCGAGTCGCTCAAAAGCACGGGTGCACTTTGTGGGCTTCGTGCAACCAAGTGATCTCGGGGCGATTTATTCGTCGGCACAGGTGCTTTGCTACCCCTCATTGATGGAGGGGTTTGGTCTGCCGATTCTTGAGGCCATGAGTTACGGCACGCCAGTTGTGACCAGCAAGGGTTCATCTACCCAAGAAGTAGCGGGCAATGCCGCTGTTCTCGTCGACCCGCTAGATGTCTCGAGCATCGCCAACGGTGTTGCCAGGGCACTTAGCCACAAGTCCGAGCTTTCAAGATTGGGTTTGATTCGCGCCAGCGAAATGACTTGGCATGCCACGGCTGCCAAAACCGCCGCGGTATACGAAGAGGTGGTTAGGTGACCAAAAAAATTGGCGTCAACTTGTTGTGGCTTCGCAGTGGTCAAGTCGGTGGCTCGCAAGAATATTTGATCAGGCAACTCGTCGGGCTTTACGAAACGAGTGCCGATGAATTCGATGTGACCTTGTTCGTGCAACCTGGCTTTGCCAAACATCACCCGCAACTCGCTAGCGCATACAAAACAATTCAGGCGCCAAATCACAAGGGCATTCGTGTGTTTCGAATATTGCTCGAGCAAACTTGGCTGGCGGTTAAAGCGCGAAAGTTCGACTTGATGCACCATGGTGGTGGCACGATGCCACGGTTTGCAGGTCGTCGCACCGTTCTGACGATTCACGACGTGCAATATTTGACGTTTCCTGAAAATTTCAGTCGAATTCGTCTGGCATATCTCAAGCGCATAGTGCCTCGATCAGTTTTGCGCGCGTCACTTGTCAGCACACCCAGTGAATATGTGCGACAAAAGCTGATTGACAGTTTTTTGGTGTCACCGGCAAATGTCAAGGTTGTGCGCCATGGCATCGACGATCAACTCGGTGCTTCGGCTACCAGCCACGAAGAACTTCGTCGTCGACTTCGCCTAGAAGGCAAGCAGATTTTGTTTTTTCCGGCCATCACCCATCCGCACAAAAATCACAAGTTTTTGTTGCAGTTGATGAACTCTTTTTGGGCAGACAAAAACCTCGTGCTTGTTTGTGCTGGCGGCAAAGGTCGGGGCGAAATCGAATTCATGCGCGAGATTCGTCGTCTCAATTTGGATGACAGGGTGGTTCGGTTGGACCGAGTCAGTGACGACGATCGCGATGGTTTGCTTAAACTTGCAGTCGCATTGGTGTTTCCGAGTCTTTATGAAGGATTCGGAGCCCCGGTTATAGAAGCAATGCAACTAAACACACCAGTGATTGCCAGCAATTGTGCTGCGCTGCCAGAAGTTGTCGGCGATGCAGGCATTGTTTTGCCCCTCGAAATAGAAAAGTGGGCCGGCGCCCTCGAGATGTTGGCGTCTAATCGCCAGGCACTTGTTGATGCCGGCAAAACTCGTGCCACATATTTTTCGGTGGCAAATTCTGGAAGAGATCTGGCACAGATCTATCGGGCGGCTGTTTGATGACCAAGAAATTGCGACTGATAGTTCTTTGCCCTCACTTTGAGCCCGATATGGCCCCGACCGGTGTTGTGATGACTCGAATCGTCCACGAACTTGCCGCACGGGGTCACGAACTTCACGTCGTCACCTCGTTGCCGTGGTATCGCAAACATCAAGTTGAAGATGGTTGGGCTGGCGGCTTGTGGCGAGTCGAAAAAACAAGTTGGGGCTCGATAAGTCGCGTGCAGCCATTTGCCGGAAAAACCAAAAGCAACTTGATTCGACGTGCGGTCGGTTTTGTTCTATTCAGTTACTTCGTAGGGTTGCGCGCACTTTTTGTCGGCGGTTTCTGGCGCCGCACAGACGGGGTGCTGGCGATGTCGCCCCCTTTGACGCTCGGGCTAATCGGCTGGCATACCAAGCTGTTTCGTGGTGGCAAACTCGTGTTCAACATTCAAGATGTGTTCCCTGATGCAGCCGTTGAAACCGGGGCGATTTCAAATCGGCGCGTGATCGCGGCCGCAAAGTGGCTAGAGCGTGTCAGTTATCACAAATCAGATTCGGTGGTGTTGCTTTCAGATGACCTGGCCAACAACGTGCAGGGCAAACTCGACCAGAGGTTTCATAAGCGCATCAAGGTAATTCCCAATTTTGTCGACACACAGGCAATAGTTCCGATGTCGCGTATGACCAATTATCGCCGTGAACTTGGCATCGATGATTCGCCAATAGTCATGTATGCAGGCAACGTGGGTTTTTCTCAGTCGCTCGAGTTGATGGTCGAAGCCGCCAAAGCGATGCCGAATGTTGCGTTTGTGATCAATGGCGAGGGAGCAGCCAGAAAATCTCTCGAGTCAATGGCAAAGTCTCTTGCCAACCTTAAGTTTGGCGATTATCAAGATGCCAGCCGACTTGGCGAAGTGTTGGCAACCGGCGACTTGCATGTCGTTGCGTTGCGTCGCGGTCTTGGTTCGGTGAGCGTTCCCTCCAAAACTTATTCAATACTTGCTGCTGGGCGACCGATTTGTGCCGCAATCGACCTAGATACCGAGGTGCATCGCATTTTGCTGACGGCTGGTGCAGGGGTGTGTGTCGAACCCGATGATTCACTGGCCTTTGTATCGGCGATATCTGGTTTGATCAGCGACCAAAGCGCGCTCGAAGAAATGGGTCGGCGCGGGCGAAAGTGGGTAGAGGGTCACGCTTCGCCCCAATCGGTGGCGCAACGCTACGAAGCCTTGTATTTGCGTTAAGCCTGTAGCCTTTCTTGTTCGTGGCTACATCATCTTCAGCAAAAAAAATTGCTCGTCTGGCCCAAGCCAGCAAGAACCGCAAAGGTCGCAGGGTTCGCGTGCAGGGTGGCTCGTTTTTTCCGACGGTAATTTTCGTCGTTTGCGTGCTTGGCGTCGCACTCATCGCCTATGCGCGAGAGAGTCAGCAACGTGTGAGTGCCCTCGACACAGCAACCCAGACTTATTACACGGCATTTGGCATCTATAAGTGTGATTCATTCATCGAAAATCTTCCCGCCACGGCAGATCTTTCAGACGTCACATCTGTCAAACCTGGTGCATTTATTGAAGCCCCTGGTGTGGTGCGTTGGGAGCCACAGGTTTTGTCTGGTGAGAGACGCGCAAAGCTTGAGACAATTTTCGAACTTTACGGTTTGAAAGTGTCGAACGACTCAATCGAATTTCCGAGCTCATTGAACAATGGCGAGAAAATCACCGAGACTGACACAAAATGTGGCGACAAAGAGGCAAGTGTTCAGGTGGTTGTTTGGGATTCAAAAATCTCGACACCGAAAATTTCTATCGCAGATCTAGGTGACGTGCGCCTCACAGGCAATGGCATGGCGATTACCTTGGCGTTTGTGGCCAAAGATGCAGACGTGCCTCAGCCGATCACGGTTTCAGATCTTGATCCGCTGATAACTGGTTAACCCAAACAGAGAAAGAACGACAAGTGCACGCAGTCGTGCTAGTTGGTGGCTTCGGCAGTCGCTTGCGACCCCTCACGCTTGCCACCCCCAAACCTCTGTTGCCGATTGCAAATTTGGCCTTGCTCGAGCGTCTCTTGGCATCGCTCGCACTTGGTGGTGTAACAGATGCGGTTTTGTCTTTGGGTTTCAAGCCTGAGCCGTTTTTAAACGCCTTTCCCTCAAACACTTGTGCTGGCGTCAATTTGACCTATGCGGTGGAAGATCGACCCTTAGATACGGCTGGTGCGATCGGCTTTGCCGCTCGACAGGCAGATCTGCACAAGCGTGGTGAGACATTTTTGGTTGCCAACGGCGATGTGCTGACCGATCTCGAAATCGGGGCGTTGATCAAATTTCATCAGTCGACTGGCGCGCAGGCAACGATTCATCTCACGCCGGTTGACGATCCCTCGCAATATGGCGTCGTCGAGACAGACATGAGCGGTCGAGTTCTTCGATTCGTCGAAAAACCTTCGCCGGGGCAGACAACTTCTCGCAACGTGAACGCAGGAACATATGTGTTTGAGGCGACAGCGCTCGATCGCATGCCTGGTTTGGCGCCAATGTC
Source organism: uncultured Ferrithrix sp. (assembly GCA_964407365.1). Classification (GTDB taxonomy): domain Bacteria; phylum Actinomycetota; class Acidimicrobiia; order Acidimicrobiales; family Ilumatobacteraceae; genus BACL27. The sequence goes on along the minus strand of CAYOVI010000011.1, from coordinate 10,579 downwards.
AATTGAACGCGAGACATTTCCGGCGATGGTCAAAGATGGTGAACTGTTTGGCTATGCAACTTCTGACTATTGGATAGATGCAGGTCGTCCCGACTCTTACGTGCGTGCAAATGTCGAACTTTTGCAACGTAAAAGCATTCACAAGGTCGAAGCGATTAGTTCTGATGCGCAGATCGCCAAGTCGGCGAAGATTGACCAAAGTGTCGTCGGTCGGGGTTGCAAAGTGGGCGAGAACGCTCTAATTGTTCGTTCGGTTTTATTGAATGGCGCGGTGGTCGGCAACGATGCCGTCGTGGTTGACAGCGCCGTGATGGGCCATGTTGGTTCATTTGCCCAGGTGAGTTCATGTTTGATCGGCGTCGATGGCGATGTCAGATCTGGCGCTGTTTTGCGAGATGCCAAAATTCCCGATGTCAACTGAAACACTTTAATGGCCCAGATCAACGGAGTTCTCGTTTGTGGCGGTGCCGGTTTCATCGGTTCGCACCTCGTAGATCGGTTGCTTGCAGATGGTCAAAGTGTTGAGGTCGTCGACGACCTCTCAGTTGGCTCGCTTGCCAATCTAAGTGCGGCACGTGCGGCAGGTGGAACCCTGCGATTTCATCACCTTGATATAGCCGCCCCAGAGTTCTCTGAGTTGATTGCGTTGCGTCGACCAACTGTTGTTTACCATCTTGCCCTCTTGCCGTCTGGTGCAACACGCACCAATGAGATGTTGCGTTCGGCAACTTTGTTGCTTTCTGTGCTCGAGGCAGCACGAAGGTTTGGCGTGAAAAAAGTTGTCGTGGCGTTGCCTGCTGGTTTGCTCTATGGCGAAGTTCCCGCTCGGCAATTGCCCGTCAAAGAGGGACGCAAGGCAGACCCAATGGGTGTGCCCCACGTGATGGCCAACACTTTGGTCGACCTTCTGACGGTATATCGCGAAAGTTACGACGTCGAGTTCACCGCTCTGGCAATGACAAATGTCTATGGTTCGCGACAACGAGCATCAGATGGGGTGGTCGCAGCCTTTGCCAATGCAGTGGTCAGCAAGACCCCTCCGGTTATTTGCGGAAATGGTCGTCAGACCCGCGACTTTTTGTTCATCGATGATGCCGTCGACGCATTGGCACGCTCGTTGAACAAAGGTGGCGGGCTTGTGATAAATATTGGCACTGGCGTGCAGACAGCGATCAAAGATTTGTGGAATCTAGTGGGCGGTCAAACCGCTCTGCAAGAGTCTTATGAATCAGCTCGCCCCGCAGATCTTCAACGCAACGCAGTGAACACGACTCGAGCCAGAATTCAGCTTGGTTGGTCACACTGGACGTCTCTCGAGGCCGGGGTCAACGAACTGTTGGGAAGAAACGCCTAACGAAACAAATCTTCTTGCGCAGGTCGAACGAGTTCGCTGATACTTGAATCGCGAAACCATTGGGCGTTAGCACCGCGCACAACCGCCACTGGTATGCCTGAAGATTTGCCCATCACCAATTCGGCTGCGCTTGCCAGTTCGTCGGCGACGGCGACTTCGGTGACTTGCATGATGCGACCCAATGAGTCTGGGGTGCCCCGCAGATCAACGACACCAGCGACTCCGGCGATGCCAATTGCGACATCTGTAAGCCCTTTTCGCCACGGGCGACCAAATGTGTCGCTGATGATCACACCGACGTTTATGCCCTGTTTGGCACGAATGATGTCACGAATTCTGCGTGCTGATTTGTCGCTATCGATTGGCAGCAAGGCTGCGAAACCCTTTTCAATGTTCGATAGGTCGATGCCGCTGTTTGCGCAAATGAACCCGTGCTTGGTCTCAGTGATTATCAGATCGCCGCGACGGCGCACTATGCGCACGGCCTCTTGTTCGACCAATTGTTTGTGGCTGAGTGGGTCCTTTACGTCAATTGCCACCAGACGGCCTTCTGCTTTTGAGACTATTTTTTGTGTCACCACCAAGACGTCGTTTTCAAGAAGTGGACCATTCGGTTCGTTGAGACATGAGTCGGCAATTATGTCGCCGAGTTGATCTTGTGCCGAGATTTCGCCGATGCCCTCGACGCCCCAAATTGTCAGCCGACTCACTGGTTGGCTTTCAGTGACTCGAGCGTGGTCGTTGCAAGTGCGGCACTGGCTTCAACATCTGACATGATCGTGTTGGTCACGACACATCGCATGCCAAGCGACTCAATTTGGGTCTTGAGTTCGACATCCACTCGGTCAATGATAAGAGTCGAGGCGACTTTTGAATATATACGCGCCACACCGAGCGCCGAAGACTCATGGCCGAGTTCTCGCAACATTCGATCAGCCGGACCCTTGATTGCCTGACCACCAACGATTGGTGAAATCGCGACAACGCGATCTCTATTTTTTATGAGGGCGTCGTCAACACCTTGCAGTGCCCGAATCGGGCCAATCGAAACGATCGGGTTTGACGGTGCGATAACTATGGCTTTGGCCTCTGCCAGGTTCGACAAGCCATTTGGTTTGGCACTCTCGACACCATTGAAACTGACCGATCGCACCGCGACGGCATGTTTGTGCTTCACGAAATATTCTTGAAAACTTATTTTCTCGCCCGCTTTTCCCGCCGCACAATTCTCTGCCAGTTCTACGACTGTCGACACCTCATGGTTGGTCATCGGCACAATTTGTTGGTCGACTGACCAAGCATCTGCTAGCTCTTGGCTAATTTGAGTGGCATCGGCACCTTCGTTGCGACGAGCCGTGCGATAGAAGTGGGTGGCGAGGTCTTGGTCGCCAAGGTTGAACCAATCTGGTGCGGCAGTCGAACCGACTGGTCGCACCTTTGTGAATCTTTGCAGCGATTCCATCGCTCGCCAAGACTCGTTGGTCAAACCCCAGCCTCTTTGCGGGTCGATGGCGTTGGCCAGTGTATAAATTACGGTGTCAATATCGGGTGAAATCGTGAGACCATGCAGCACCGTGTCATCGCCCGTGTTCACCAAAACAGTCGTGAGTTTTGGTGGGTGCACCACAGCGAGTCCGCGCAAAAAGCGGGCGGCACCAACACCCCCGGCCAAGACGACAACAGATTTCGATTTCTCATCGGTGTCCACGACTATTGAGCGTACGCCGTGCTTGGTTGTGGCGAGGATTGAATTCGCAACTGAGCGAAATCTTCTCGCACGGATCTTTGATCAGGGCGTTTGCCACTAGATTGAAAGGTCGTTATGGCTAGAGCGCTGATCACTGGCATCACCGGTCAAGATGGTCGTCACCTCGCAGAATTCTTGCATCAAAAGGGTTATGAAGTTTTCGGCCTGGTAAAGGGTCAAAACAACCCGAAAGCAGAGTCAATTCGTGACGAGTTTCCGTTTGTTCAACTGGTGCCGGGCGATCTTGCCGACTTTTCAAGTCTCGTCAGCGCGCTTGAAATGTCGCAACCCGACGAGGTTTACAACCTTGGGGCGATTTCATTTGTTGCGATGTCATTTAACCAGGCCGAGCTAACAGGCAACATCACGGGGCTCGGGGTTTTGAGAATGCTCGAGGCAATTCGTTTGGTGGGCGGTGCGCGCAAGAACCCGATTCGCTTCTATCAGGCCTCTTCTTCTGAGATGTTCGGCAAGGTTCGCGAAACCCCTCAGACCGAGATGACACCGTTTCATCCGCGTTCTCCATATGGGGTGGCAAAAGTTTTTGCACACGACATCACTGTCAACTATCGCGAGAGCTACGACATGTTCGCTTGTTCAGGCATTTTGTTCAACCATGAAGGTCCGCGACGCGGACTCGAATTCGTCACGAGAAAAATCACGAACTCAGTCGCACGAATCAAACTCGGCTTGCAGAACGAATTGGTCTTGGGCAATCTCGAAGCCAAACGCGACTGGGGTTATGCCGGTGATTATGTCGAGGCGATGTGGTTGATGTTGCAACAACAAAAAGCCGATGATTTCGTCGTGGCAACCGGTGTCGCTCATTCAATAGAGCAATTGCTCGAGGTTGCTTTTGCCGCAGCCGACCTTGGAGATTGGCGCAAGTTCGTGCGTCAGGACAAGCGCTTTTTCAGGCCAGCCGAGGTCGACTTGTTGATCGGCGATGCCACGAAGGCCAGAACGAAACTAGGTTGGCAACCAAAAGTAGGTTTTGGCCAACTCATCGAGATGATGGTCCGCCACGACATCGACTACGAAACCAAGCGCGCAAAATAACTTGCGTGGCTTATGGCTCCACGGGTCGTTCTGAAATCGCCTCGGTGACCGAATCGACGTCGATTTTTGCCCCAGAGCCCAAGAGAGATTTGAGACTGACCGAAAAATAAACCAGCGCGACCGCCGAACTCACGACCAGGGCAACTTCAACTCGCAAAAATAAATCTTGACTGACAGTCCAAGCAGAGCCGACATAACTAATGAAAGCAAAGAACCAACCGAGGGCAACATGACGATGGCCCTTCAGAGCGATGACCGCTTGAGCGATGGCCAGAGCCATCATGTAAATTCCACTCGCAAGGGCAAGAAGGGTGAGCGTTCTTCGATCGATGCCACCGCCATAGACCAAATTCAAGACGAATGGTCCGACCAAAAACGCACCGACAGTGCCGACAATGCCCACCCCGATGACAAGCATTACGAGACGTCGAAATCCGACTTTAAATTCGTCAAGATCGCCTCGGGCGGCCAACCGAGTGAGTCGAGGTAACAATGCGGCTTGCACCGCTTGAAAGAGAAACAACGGCACTCGTGTCAAAAGAACTGCGTTGCCAAACTGCGTGACTCGCACCGCATCAGACTTTTCGCCGATCAGGTCGACTGTGATCGGTCCGGCGTTGACTAGAGCGGCAGCAAAGATCGAACCGCCCAATAGCCATATCAGATTCTCGGTGATCTCCGACCATGGTGCTGGCGGCCCAGATTCTGTTTGCAGATAGCCAGCCAAAAAAATTATCGACACACCCACCAACGGTGTCAACACGATGATCAGCGAATAGGCAGAGAGTTGTGTTACCCCGACTGCGAGCAATATCGCGCAGGCAACAACCCTGATCGCGCCGTCAGAACCGACGATAAAACCGTAAGCAGAAAATTTTCCCAGACCAGACGACATGCCTTTCATGAAATACAAAAGCCCGTAGGTGATTATCGCGATTGCCAAACTCACCGTGATTATTTCTTGACCCTCGAATAAGTTGTCGTTGATCACCGGAGAGAGCGCGAAAATCAACAAAATCAACAACGCAACTATCAGACTGCAAAGCAGTGCAACTTTTTTGACGACCGGCGCGGTGCCCTGGCCAAGGGCTCTGCGATGGGCGAGCGCTCTACTCAGTTCTTGTTCGACTGGCAAAAAGAAGCCCGGTGCGATGGCAAACATTACGAACCACAGCGAAACAAGTGGTTTGAAACCTTCTTGACCCAAAGCTTGTTGACCGATTTTGAAAAAAATATAAATCGTCACACCGGCGATCAAAAGACCTATGCCGATAGACAAGGTACCCTCGGGAATCGTGCTGCGTTTTTGATCTGACGGCAACGGTGATGCAATTGGTTGTTGCGACATTGCAGTCAAGGTTAGTAGTCCGTCGAAGATTAGTAGTCTTAATGCATAGTGAGTGACCGCAAAGTTGAAGAAATGCCCAACGAAACGGCCGTTGCACCTCCGATCGTCACGGCGATGGTCGTTCATCGACCGGGGGCTTGGTTTGATGAGGTGTTGGTCGGGTTGGCAGGTCAGAATTATTCGAACATCAGCCACGTGTTCTTTCTGACGACGACTGTCGACTCAACCGGCGTCGACATGTCCGATGCCGAACGCGTCTCGAAAAAAATCACTGAAACATTGCCCAATTCGGTGGTTCGCATCGTCGAGGGCAACCCCGGCTTTGGTCGATTGATAAACGAGCTTCAACGCGTAGTTGAAGGTGATCAAGGTCTGTTTTGCATCATGCATGATGACGTGGTTTTGAACCCAAATGCCATTGACGCCCTGGTGCGAGAGCTGTTTGTGTCAAATGCCGCTGTTGTCGGACCAAAACTTTTGCAGTGGGAGAATTCGAAGCTGTTGCAATCTGTTGGCTTTGGCATCGACCGCTGTGGTGAAATCGACCCGTTCATTGAGCGCAACGAGCGCGATCAAGAACAACATGATGCTGTTCGTGACGTATTTTTCGTGAGTTCGGCGTGCATGCTCGTGCGTTCTGACTTGTTTCGCGAACTAAACGGATTCAACCCGGACATTTCATTTTTTGGCGAAGACCTTGATTTTTGCTGGCGGGCTCATTTGAGTGGTGCCCGCGTCATCGTGGCACCAGCCGCAGTGGCTAGGCATCTGAATGATTTTGCATCTCGGTCGCCAGATCTGGTGGTGCGATCTAGCATCGCGCGAAACAGGGCCCGAACCGTCGCAACATTGACTAGCCGATTGCGCTTGCCCTTCGTTTGGTTGCAAATGTTGGGTACTTCGGCGTTCGAGACCTTGTTTGGCATTTTCTCGGGCACTTTTCGCGAGTCACTAGCAAGTCTGCGCGCCACCTTGGCTCTAGTGATAGACGCGTCGTACGTTTGGCGACAAAGGCAAAAGGTTAGACCGTTGCGTCGGGTTGTTGCCGGAGAAATCGGCAAGCTTCAAGTCAGAGGTTCAGCGCGGCTCACTAGATTTGTTCGCCATCGTCGTGCGCTGGCATCGCGCGAAATTGCCTCTCTGGCTGAAACCAAAAAACGCTGGAAGCAAAGTTCGACGCGCACGGCGGGTTTCACCTTCTTGGTCGTCACCATAATGATAATTTTGGGAAGCCGATCAATAATCACCGATTCGTCGCAAGCGATTGGCGAGATGTTGCCATTTGGGGCGGGCTCAGCCACTTCTGCTTCGATGTTCTCGAGATTTGTCTCGGGCTGGTGGTCAGGTGGCTTTGGCGAGGCTTCGGCCAACCCGACCGGGCTGGGGTTGATCGCATTGGCCTCATTTTTGGTTTTCGGAAATTTGGCATTTCTGCAAACCGCAATGATCGTCGGTTCATTGTTTGTCGGCTTGATCGGCATGTGGCGTCTGTGCGCGGCATTTGCCAACACGCGGGTGCGATTGGTGGCTACAACCGTCTATGTTGCCTTGCCACTTTCATATGGCCTTATTTCGGCTGGAAGATTTTCGGCATTGATCTGTGTTGCTGCCGCACCGTGGCTATTTGACATACTCAATCGGTTTCAAGAAGATCGTGATCAGAGCCTGGCGCGCAAAACGCAATTAGTTGCAGGTTTGTTGTTGATCCTCGGACTCGTTTTCGCGTTCACACCGAGCATCACAATTTTGTTTCTGGCGATCGTCGGCATGTGGATTTTTTCGTCGCTTCTCGGGGGAATGTCAACAAGAAGTCTTCTCAAAATTCTTTTTGTTGGGTTGTCGGGTTTGTTGGGTTCGGTGTTCATCAATTTGCCGTGGTCGACACACTTTCTTTCGAGCGACTGGTGGCAGTTGTTGGCCGCGGATCACGGTGTCGCAGAAAGAAAGATCGGCCTTGGCTCTCTTGCTCGACTCGACATGGGCAACACAAGCGGTGGTTTTCTGGTGCTATCTCTGTATTTTTGCGTTTTCTGCGCGTTGGTCGTCGCCAATGGTTGGCGTCGCATTTGGGCGATTCGATCTGCGGTGCTGGTGGCATTTGGCCTATTGATCGTCGTGCTCGACGATCAGGGACGACTGGCTTTTGCGATTCCCGAACCTGGGGTGATGTTGTCGGTGGTTGCATGTGGGCTCGCGCTGGCAGTGGCGACCTGCTTGAGCGTATTCACCGAGACAAATATGACCCGCAGCTCTGATTGGCGACGTTCGCTCGGTCTGCTGGTGCCAATTTCGATCGTCTTGTCGATGATCCCGACAATTTTGAGCGTCGCAGACGGTCGGTGGAATCAACCAGACACTTCGATGTCCGTGTTGCTCGCACAGTTGCCGGATAATCCAAAAGAAGGCAACTACCGCACGCTTTACTTGGGCGATCGCGATTCGTTGCCCGTTGCAACAAATGCGATCAACAACGAACTTTCATATGGGGTGGCTGATGACGGGCCGGTGAACTTCAGTTCTATTTGGGCGACCCAAAAGACATCGATGAATCTTGCAACCCGTCGGGCACTGCTGTCGCTGGCGACTAACGACACCGTGCGAATCGGTCGTCTCGTCTCGCCGCAGGCGATTCGATATTTGGTTGTTCCTCTCGGTTCGTCACCTTCAGTTGCGGCAACAAATCTCGTCGAATCATTGTCGAATCAACTTGATCTGCGTCGCATTTACTTCGCTCGTGATTTGGTCATCTTTGAGAACAAAGATTGGCTGCCAATCATCAGTGTTTTAGACGAAGAATCGGCTGTGGCTAGCAAGCAGGCAAGCGATACGGCGTTTGCCACCCAAGCATTGGGGTCGCAAACTCCGCTTTTGGTGGACGAAAAATCTGTGAGCGAAAAACGGGTGAAGACAAGGTTTTCAGGCGGAACAGTGCACGTTGCCGTGCCGTTTGACTCACGATGGCACTTGACAGTTGATGGTGCCCAGATTGCGCCGCGTGTCGCTTTTGGCTCTTCGGTAGCTTTTGACGCGCCGATCTCTGGCGTGGTCGAACTCGAATATAAAACCTCGCCATTACGATACGCCTACCTTTTGCTCCAAGCGATCATGTGGCTGTATCTCGTGGCGCTTGCTGCGAATTTTTCGCGCTTTCGCAGAAAATTTAGGCAAATCGAAACCCAACACGTGACGGTCTTGAACGAATCTGGTAAAGCAGAGCAAAAAATCGACATGGTTGCGCGATGAAAAAAATAGATTGGCGTTTTGCGATCGCACTTGTTTCAATTGGGGCCGCCATAGTTGCGTCGATTTATTTCAATCAAATCGGACAAAGAGATCTGCAAGCAGGTCAAATTCAGAAGTCCGAAAATGTGTTTGGAATTTCATCTATGCCAAGCGTGGTGGGCGATACCCAGTCGTCATCGACATGGTTCTGTGCCGGCGTGCCCGGACTCGAAAAAGCGGTCTCGGCAGAGATCATCGTTGCTAACCCTTCTGACATTCCGGTTGCAGGAAAAATCACATTTTTGTCCACAGACAAGCCTGCCGCGTCGGCACTGTTGATCGTGCAACCTTTGACGCGATCAGTCATCGACGCGACGGGGGGTCGCAAGGCAAGGTTCGTCAGCGCAGTTGTCGAGCTTGACAGCGGGGCAGCCTCAGTCGAGCAAAGGATCATTCATCCAGCCGGAGATTCGGTGTCGCAATGTGCAAACAAACCTTCAGATCGATGGTTCTTTGCCGATGGCTTCACCGGTTCTGACAGTCCGTTCAATGTCTTGCTCACGAATCCGTTTCCCGATGCAACGGTCGTAGACGTTAGTTTTGTGACCGCCGATGGCAAGCGTGAGCCGGCCTCATTGAAGGGTTTGATTGTCGAGCCCGAAAGTGTCTTGTCGCTGTCGATGGGAGACCAAGGTGCTCGCAACGAAATAGTTCTGGCAGTTTCAATTAGGGCTACTTCAGGCCGACTCGTGGCGGGCAAGCTTCAACATTTCTTGGGACGGGGTCGTTTGGGTTTTACTTCGTCTCTGGGTGCGCCATCGACAAGTCGGCAGTGGTGGTTCGCTGGAGGTCAAAAAGATCTCGATACAGATGAGCAATTGGTAGTTTTCAACCCCACCGATCAAGACAAGTCGGTGAGTGTCGCATTTTTGACCGGCGTTGCCGAAGAAATATTTAGAGAACCTCTCGTATTGACGATTCCAGCTGGTCGGGTTGTAACTTTGGCAACCTCAAATTTGCCGGCAATCACAGACGGTCGCTACGGAATTGTCGTCTCAAACATCACCGAAGACTTCGTGGCAAGCCAACAAAATTCAATTGACGAATATGTAGTCGTCGAACAGGTTGTCACTCGCAAACTCGACAAGAAGACGGCGACGACCGCGACTCTCGGCGCACCGGCCGGTGCGCCGTCGCGCATTTGGACGATAACCAGTGGTGTGCCAACCGCCGGTGGTTCGCTGATCGTGTTCAACACAACATCATTGTTGACGACCATCAAAGTTTCCACCGTTGGGCCCGCAGGGTCGGTGCCAATTGAGGGATTCGAAAAAGTCGAATTGGGTGCCGCCGGTGTTATTGAGCTCAAAATTCCCCAGTCAAACGTCGATGCAACGATATTGATCGAGGCCGACAATGAAGTCGTGGTTCAGCGTGAGGTGAATCGCGGCCATGAATTGGTCGGCTTTTCAAGCGTGCTTGGCTTGCCTCATCGTTCGACGGGCATCGCAGACGTGGGCGACAATTGACTCGCACACTGGTTGCCTTGACCGTGTTGTTGGTCGCAGGTACGTTAAGTTTTGGTTTGCGTCGCCGTAAAACCGACGCCCCACCTCAAGTTCGGGGCTCGACGCCCCACCAAGTGATTTGGAGCGATTTTTCGAGCCACGAAAAGCAATGGCTCGTGATTGTGTTCACCTCGTCAACTTGCGATGCTTGTCGCGACGTGGCTGCAAAAGCCCAAGTTTTGGAGAGCCGAGAAGTGACGGTGAAAATCGTCGACTATAAGCACTCGCGCAACCTGCATGAGCGTTATCAAATTGATTCGGTACCCACCACCGTGATCGCT
>CAYOVI010000010.1:0-27724 GCA_964407365.1 uncultured Ferrithrix sp. | reverse complement strand
GCGCAACCTGCATGAGCGTTATCAAATTGATTCGGTACCCACCACCGTGATCGCTGACCGAGCGGGGGTAGTCAGGTTTTCAAACGTTGGGCCGATTACCGCAACTGATCTTTGGGCGGCGTTGGCGAGGGCTCGACAATCTGCGGACGGCCAAGACCCTCTTGCACAAGGCGGGCCACGGTCGCCCCGTCAATAGTTTCTTGTTCGAGCAGTGCTTGAGCAACCAGGTCGAGACCTATGCGATTTTTTTCGAGCAAGTTTTTTGCCCGAGTTTCTTGTTCGCGCAAAATCGAGCCGATCTCAGAATCGATCAGGCGAGCGGTCTCATCTGAATATTCGCGACCATTGGTCATTAGATCTTCGCCAAGAAACACCTGTTGTTGCGAACTCCAGGCCATCGGCCCCACGGCGTCACTCATGCCCCACTCACGAACCATTCGACGAGCGATCGATGTGGCTTGTTCCAAGTCGTTTGCGGCGCCACTGTTCAAATGGCCGAACACGATCATCTCGGCGACGCGACCACCCATTGCCTTGCAGATCATGTCCTTGAAATAATCTCGCGAATAAGTGTGGCGCTCTTCAGGCAGCGTCCAAGTGACACCGAGGGCCATGCCACGAGGCAGAATCGTGACCTTGTGCAACGGGTCACTGTGCGGCAGGACGGTCGCGAGAACCGCGTGACCGCCTTCGTGATATGCGGTGGCTCGTTTTTCTTCGGCATTGAGAATCAAACTCTCGCGTCGGGCACCCATGATCACTCGATCCCGAGCATTTTCGAAGTCAATGTGTTCGATGACTTTCGAGCCGCGACGCACAGCAAGCAATGCCGCCTCGTTGACAAGATTTGCAAGATCGGCACCGCTCATGCCGGGTGTGGCCTTGGCCATCGTGTCCAAAACGACGTCTGAGCCCATTCGTTTGCCTTGCGAGTGCACCGTGAGAATCGCCAAACGCTCGTCGCACTCTGGCAACGGCATGATTACTTGGCGGTCGAAGCGACCAGGTCGCAACAGCGCCGGATCCAAAATGTCGGGTCGGTTCGTCGCAGCAATCACGATCACGCCTTCGGTGGTTTCGAATCCGTCCATTTCGGCGAGCAGCTGATTGAGAGTTTGCTCGCGTTCGTCGTGTCCGCCGCCTAAACCTGCGCCACGCTTGCGACCGATCGAATCAATTTCGTCGACGAAAATGATTGCCCTTCCCATTTTTCGTGCCTGTTGAAACAAGTCGCGAACACGACTTGCACCAACGCCAACGAACATCTCCATGAAATCAGAACCCGTAACCGACAAGAAGCCAACACCAGCCTCGCCGGCGACTGCGCGGGCGAACAGGGTTTTGCCGGTGCCCGGAGGCCCAACCAACAGCACGCCCTTTGGCACCCTTGCACCGATTTCTTTGAAGCTCTCGGGCATTTTCAAGAAATCGACAACTTCACGAATTTCCTGTTTGACACCCGCATATCCGGCCACGTCTGCGAAAGTTGTCGCAGGTTTGTCAGCGTTGTAATTTTTTGCCCGGCTACGACCGATCGACATGATGCTTCCTGCTTGACCCATGGCGCGTTTTTGCATCCAAAAGAAAAAGGCCATGATCAGAACGAAGGGCAACAAAAGTGGAATCAAGTTCGTGAAGAAGTTTCCTTGCGGGGTCGAATAGTCGTAGTCGACACCCTTTTCTTTGAGCAAAGTCTCGTCTGCATCCGAGAGAAGAACGGCGCCGGTGGTGACGAATTCTCCACCATCTTTGAGCGTGCCGCTTATTTGATTCGACAGGTTGTTAATCTCGACTTGTTTGATTTGCCCCTGTTTGACCAACTCAAGAAACTCGGTGTAAGTAAACTTCGTCGCACTTTGCGTGGGCCAAAGTCGTGGCCCTGCAATCAACAAAACCACCACGGCGATGATCGCCCAAGTTGCCCAGCGCGGCATGCCGGGTTTTTCTGTGTCTTTCACGTTGCTGTTGTTGCCCTTGGGTTTTTTGCCGAAGTTTTTCATCGGTTTCTTGCGAGATGTCGGCTTGCGCTTAGATGACGACGGCTTGGCTGGTGGCGGCGGGGGTGGAAGTTTGTTCACGCTTTTAATGATACGACCGCAGGTTCGAAGTGCGCAATGGCGAATGTCTCTGATGGTTCGCGTACAAATCCACTGTGGCGATGGTCTCATCAATTAAAGTATTCTTCATGGTTCGCAGATGTTCGCGTTGCACATGCAACGAACTTGCTTCAATAACTTTGACCTATCAATACAGTCGTGCTCTCGTTTGGATCGACGACCTGACCGCCGAGCGAGAACCACATGCTTATGACTTGTGCGAGCGCCACGGTGTCAGAATCACGGCGCCATCGGGTTGGAGACTTGAAGATCGTCGCAACCGATTCAGGGTTGTGATGCCAAACCGCCTAGCGGGATGAACCAAACTCCCTGGGCTCCGCCTTATGGTCAGGAGCCGGCGGGTTCAAACAAGTTCTCGCTAAAAATTGCGATACTCACTTGGGTCGCCTGCTACGCGATCGCAGTGTTTCTAAGTTCGATAATTTTGCTCGTCACCGACAACTCAGACTTGGTTGCAGGCAAAGAGCCCAAATGGTTTTTAGGTGTTTCGGCTCTTGCGCTTTGGGCCTCGTTCTTGATTGGCCTCTATTTCGTGTCGCAACGCTTTGGTAGCCGGGTTTTCACGCGAGATTATTTTTTTAATTTTCGCAAAGTAGATCTCTGGGGAGTGCCGATAGGCGTTGTTAGTCAGTTGGTGTTGGTCGGCCTGGTTACATGGCCATTTCGCATGGCATTTCCTGACAAGTTCGCCCCCGAGTTAGTTGAAAAACGAGCACGCGATCTTTTCGACAATGCAACGGGTGGTTGGCTGGTTGTGTTGGTGATCGTTGTCGTTGTCGGTGCGCCGTTGGTTGAAGAGCTGGTTTATCGCGGATTGATTCAGTCGAGTCTGAGCGGCAGATTTGGCGACAATTCGGCCTTGTTGATCAGTTCGGTTTGGTTTGCCGTGGTGCATTTGCAGCTCGTCGAGCTTCCTGGCTTGCTTGCGTTTGCCCTGGTTCTCAGTTTTTGCTTCAAACGCACGAACAGGCTTGGAATGTCGGTGATAGCCCACGTTGCATTCAACGCAACGGGACTGTTGTTGGTTGCAACACTCTAAAAACTACATCTTTGGGCACAGGTAGAGTTCGGTGGCGGTGAATCAGTTTCTCTCACGGCGTTGGAGTGCACAGCAAATTGTTTCTGCGATCATCGTCGCCGGTTCGACATTTATGCTGCTGATGACATTGCACCCTGAATTGATCTTGCGAAACAACACGCCAACCGGCGGCGACATGGGCGCCCATGTTTACGGCCCTGCGTATTTGCGTGATTTCTTGCTTCCACATTTTCGCCTGACAGGTTGGAGCAACGACTGGTATTCGGGATTTCCGATGTATCGGTTCTATATGGTCGTGCCGGCTTTGGCGGTTTTGTTGGTCGATTTGATGTTGCCTTATGGCATCGCACTGAAAATGATTGCGGTTTTGGGCATCTTGACATTGCCAATCTGCACGTGGTTGTTCGGCAAATTTGCAAGATTTGCATTTCCAATTCCCGAGTTGCTGACGCTTGCGTCGGTTGTTTTTTTGTATGACGAAAGTTTCACAATTTATGGCGGCAATATCGCCTCGACCATGGCTGGAGAGTTTTCGTTTTCAATTTCATTGTCGTTGGCAATCTTGGGTTTTGGTCTTTTGATAAGAGCATTCGACGAGCACCGCGGCAAAATGCTCACTGCGTTGGTGATTGCATTGAGCGCTTTGAGTCATGGAATCGTGCTTCTATTCGTGTTTGGTGGCGTTGTCTTGATGGCTCTCGTCTGGTTCGAACGCCGAAGCGCGATAACGGCTGCGACGATAACCGTGACTGCGGTTTTACTCTCAGCTTTTTGGGTGATGCCATTTTTGACCAGTCATGCATATATGACCGACATGAAGTATGAGCCGCGTCCGAGTGGGGCAAGCGATTCATTTTGGAGCATGTATTTTCCGCTCACAACCTTTTGGGACATCGTGATCATGTTCGGCGCGGTATTTGCACTCGTTGGTTTCATCAAAAGTCGCAATCGCATCGGCATTTGGATGGGCGCCTACTGCATAGTTCTTGCCCTTGGTGTCTATTTTGGGCGCGAGAGTTTGCCGGTCATTGGTCTGTTGTGGAATCCACGGTTGTTGCCGTTTTTCTATTTGTTGCGTTATTTCTTGATGGTGATCGGGCTCTATCAAGCAGCAGTTGGGCTGGTTGGCATATATAGAGTTCAGCGGCTTGTCAACAAAATCAGTCTGCAAAATTCTGGTCAAGAAATAAATAAGGGGGCGCCGGCGAGTCAAAGCGCGAATTTCAACTTGTCGTGGATCACAATCTTCACGCTGTTGGTGGTTTCAATAATCGGCTTTCGATTTCAAGAAATGCCGTTTGGCAAGTTGACGACCAACGCCGCTGGCGAAACCATATATAAGTGGGGTTTTGTCTCCACGAAAGCGACCAATGACGGTTTCGTTGATGGCTGGGCCAGGTGGAATTTCACCGGCTACGAGGGCAAAAGCGCATATGCCGAATATCGGGCAGTGGTCGAAACGATGAAGAATATTGGTCAAGACCCGAACTTTGGTTGTGGGCGTGCGCTTTGGGAAAACAACAGCGAGCTGAACAAATATGGCACGACCATGTCTTTGATGCTGTTGCCTCACTGGACAAAAGGTTGTATCGGATCGATGGAAGGCCTGAACTTCGAAGCCGCGGGCACGACCCCATATCACTTCGTTGCCGCTGCTGCGATGTCTAAGCAGAGCAGCAACCCCGTTCGCGAACTGCGCTACGACGATAACAATGCAGGTTTAGGTGTGCGCTACATGCAGACACTCGGTGTGCGTTACTACATGGCATTTACACAAGAAGCGATAGCCCAGGCCAACATGCAGGCCGCACTCGTAAAAATCGCCGAAAGTGGACCTTGGGTGATCTACAAAGTTCAAGACAGTGATTTGGTGGTGCCGATGACTGTTCAGCCTGTGATTGTGTCGAACGATGGTCAAGACCCCAAAGAGCGATGGCTCGAAGTCGGTATGAGTTGGTTTCAGCACCCAGAGGATTGGGCGGCTATTCCTGTCGCTGATGGTCCGAGTTCGTGGCAAAAAATTTCTGCGGTCGTCGATTTAAACCGCCGTCAAGGTGAACCCAAAGACCCATCTCGCAGGGTCGACATCGTCGTGCCGTCTGAACAAATAAATGTCACCAACTTGTCGCCGGTGCGAATCAGCGACACCGTGCTCGAAGATGAATCATTGAGTTTCAGAGTCGACCAAGTCGGGGTGCCGGTTCTTGTTCGAATGAGTTACTTTCCGAACTGGAAAGTCGACGGAGCCAAAGGACCATATCGCGTCGCACCGAACATGATGGTGGTGGTGCCAACCGAAAATGACGTTCGTCTTCATTACGGATACACGTTCGTCGATTTTTTCGCATATTTTCTTACTTTGTGCGGCATCGGCACACTCGCCGTGCGCTGGCGCGGTCGACAAGTTGCCCGAAGACGCAAAGTTTTGCAGCGATAGTCTTTTAACCTGTGCCAAATTTAGACGCAGTCGTTAAGGCATACGACATTCGAGGCACGGTGCCCGATCAGTTGGACGCAAATTTGGCGCACGCATTTGGTGTTGCATTCGCAAAATTTTCAGAGGCCAAGACCGTCGTTGTGGCTCACGATATGCGACCCACGGGGCCCGAACTTGTGGAGGCGTTTCAAAACGGCCTGAACGAGCAAGGTGTTGAAGTCATCAACCTGGGTCTGGCCAGCACCGACATGCTCTACTTCGCCTCGGGCAAATTGAATGCGCCAGGTGCGATGTTCACGGCATCACATAACCCGGCTCAATACAACGGCATCAAGTGCTGTCTGTCGGGGGCGCGTTCAATTGGCATCGATAACGGTTTGCGCGAGATGAAGACGATCGCCCAGGCAGTTTTGGATGGCAAAGGCCCTGGCCAAGCCAAAACCAGGGGCGAGGTCACAAAGAAAAACATGCTCGCCGACTTCGTGGACCATGTCGTGGGTTTTATCGACTTGAATTCGATTTCAAATTTGCGAATTGTTGCCGATACCGCAAATGGCATGGGTGGTTTGGTCGCCCCGGCGGTTTTTGATCGACTGAAAAAATTTGAAATCGAAGTAATGTATGGCGAACTCGACGGAACTTTTCCAAACCATCCGGCCGATCCGATTCAGCCGGCCAACCAACGCGACCTGCAAGCTCGCGTTGTCGCCGGAAAATTTGACGTGGGTCTTGCATTCGACGGTGATGCCGATCGGGTCTTTTTGGTCGACGAAACCGGCAAGAGCGTTTCGGGCAGCACGACAACTGCGTTGCTTGCATCTGTTTTCTTGCGCGCTAATCCGAAAGCAACGATTTTGTACAACCTGATATGTTCACGCATCGTTCCCGAGACGATCGAGGCGCTGGGTGGCAAAGCGATTCGCACCAAAAATGGCCACAGCTATATGAAGCAGGTGATGGCTCAAACTGGTGCAATTTTCGCAGGTGAGCATTCGGGTCACTATTACTTTGCCGACAATTATCGCGCCGACAGCGGTTTGATCGCCACGATGGTCGTTCTTGGTGAGATGTGTCGTACCGGCAAGTCATTGTCAGAGTTGCGCAGGCCATTCGAGAAATATGCAAATAGTGGCGAGATCAACACCCAGGTTGGCGATATTCAATTGGTGATCGAGCGTATCGCCAAACAATTTTCGAATTTTCCCCAAGACCATCTAGATGGTCTGACCGTTGATTGCGGCACATGGTGGTTCAACGTGCGTCCATCGAACACCGAGCCACTTTTGAGATTGAATCTCGAGGCAGCAACTCGCGAAGAGTGCGACGAGCATGTGGCGGAGTTGTTGACCCTGATCACCGCTTAACTAACCAAAGTGTTAGCGTTATGGATGTGCCCGGTAGAAGTTCATCGCTCAACCCGCAATTGCTCGAGATTTTGGCGTGTCCAAAAGACAAAGGCAGTTTGATTTATTTCGAGGACGAAGACATGCTCTACAACCCGCGTCTGCAGATGCGATATGCGGTGCGAGAGGGCATTCCCGTGATGTTGATCGATGAAGCCACAACTGTCAACCAGGTTGAACACGAACGAATCATGGCCAAAGCCACAAAATTGAACTTGAAACCAACTTTTTAGAAGCAACATTCGAACGGGAGATTCATGTCGTCATCAATGGCAGCGCGCAAAGATTATCGAGTCGCCGATTTATCGCTTGCCCCGTTTGGCAGAAAAGAAATTCACCTTGCCGAACATGAAATGCCCGGTTTGCGGGCACTGCGCAAGGAGTTTGGCGCCTCAAAACCGTTGAAGGGCGCGCGAATTTCTGGCTCGTTGCACATGACAATTCAGACTGCCGTGCTAATCGAGACTTTGGTTCAGCTTGGCGCCGAAGTCAGGTGGGCGAGTTGCAACATCTTTTCAACCCAAGACCACGCGGCAGCGGCCGTCGTGGTCGGACCAGACGGCACCCAAGAAAACCCGAAAGGCGTGCCGGTCTATGCATGGAAAGGTGAAACTCTCGAAGAGTATTGGTGGGCTACCGACCAAATGATGACTTGGCCCGACGGAGACGGGCCGAACATGATTTTGGATGACGGTGGCGATGCGACGATGCTGTTGCACAAAGGTGTCGAATACGAGAAGTCGGGCAAGGTGCCCGACCCGACGACGGCGTCGAACCCCGAGTTGGCAATTGTGCTCGGCCTTTTGCAACGCGGTTTGAAGACGAACCCAAATCGCTGGACGAAAATGTCGAAATTGATAAAAGGTGTAACCGAAGAAACGACCACGGGTGTCAAGCGCCTTTACAAGATGGCCCAAGACAACGAACTTTTGTTTCCAGCGATAAACGTCAACGACAGTGTGACAAAGAGCAAATTCGACAACCTGTATGGGTGTCGCCACTCGCTTATCGACGCTTTGAATCGCGCCACCGACGTGATGATCGCCGGAAAAATGGCCGTCGTCTGTGGCTATGGCGATGTTGGCAAAGGTTGTGCTCAGAGTTTGCGCGGGCAAGGTGCCAGAGTCGTCGTCACCGAGATCGACCCGATCAACGCTCTGCAAGCCGCGATGGAGGGCTACAGCGTCGACACATTGGAAAACGTGCTCAAGATGGCTGATATTTTCGTGACCGCCACCGGAAACGAGGCGATCATCACGGCTGATCACATGGCTGAGATGAAACACAACGCGATCGTCTGCAATATTGGGCACTTCGACAATGAAATTGACATGGCGGGGCTTTCGCGCAGCGGCGCAACACGAGACGAACTAAAGCCTGGCACCGATCTCTGGACGTTTGGCGACGGTCACTCGGTTATCGTTTTGGCCGAAGGTCGCTTGGTGAATCTTGGTTGTGCGACGGGTCACCCAAGTTTCGTAATGAGTTGCTCGTTTACCAATCAGGTGATCGCCCAAATCGAACTGTTCAACAACACAAAGAATTATCCACTTGGTGTCTACGTTTTGCCCAAACACTTGGACGAAAAAGTCGCTTCGCTCCACCTCGATGCTCTTGGCGCCAAGTTGACGAAACTCACAGATGAACAATCTGAATATTTGGGGGTCCTGCCAAGCGGGCCGTTCAAGGCCGAGCGCTACCGCTACTAATCGCCAGTTTTGGCAAGAAAAATTGCACTAGAGGGCCGATGCCAAAGGCGAAGGCAAATGTTGCGATGCCAATCTGGCCACCGAGTGCAAAGCCAACAACCAATACCGTTGCTTCAATGGCGGTTCGTCCAACTCGAATAGGAATTCCGCGTTTGGCAAGCCCGGTCATCAGACCATCGCGTGGGCCTGGTCCAAGTGCGCTGCCGATATAGAGCCCGGTGCCAATCGCGACCACGACTATGCCTGCGAGAACCATCGCAACTCGCACGATCAAATTTTTTGGTTCGGGAATAATTGCCAAGGCGATGTCGGCGACCAAGCCAATTTCGAGAGCGTTGAGAATCGTGCCCACGCCGAGTTTTTGTTTGAGGGGTATCCACAACAACAAAAGCAGCAAACCCGTGATGACTATGACTCTGCCAACTGTGATGTCAGTTTGCTTGGCGACACCTTGATGAAAGACGTCCCACGGCGGTGCACCAAGATTTGCGTTCATCTGCAACGAGATGCCGATGGCGAACAATGCCAACCCCAACAGACACCTAACCAGACGGCGACCGAGTCGATCACGAAATTCAATTTGTTCAAGACCCTGCACAAATAAATGCTAGCCATCCTCGAGGTCGTGGTCACACACTTTAAAGAATGCTCGTGAAATTTGGCAAGGTGGGCAAGACGGCTTCAGAGATATTTGGTCATGTTTTTGGATCCACATGTCCGCTGTGCGGTCGAGTTGCGACGATTTTTTGCAAACGGTGTCAGGCCGTGCTTGATGCCCGCATGCTCACAGAATTTGCCGATTCAAGTCGCAGGTATAACGGCGAGGTTCTCGTGGCCTTTGAATATGACGAAACGATTCGCAAGATAATTGTGAATTTCAAATACCGCAATCAGCGATCGAGCCTGCGGTTTTTGGGCGATGCCGTGGTCGAGCGAATAACCAGCGAGAAAAAATTCGCCGCACAAAGAATTGATTTGGTCACTTGGGCACCGACTACGCCAAGTCGGCTTGCCACGCGCGGCTTTGATCAGGCCGAATTGATTGCTAGATACGTCGCAAAAGAGATGCAGTTGCCTTGCAAAAAAGTTCTGACGAGACTTTCGACTCACTTCCAAACTGGCAGATCGCGCACTGCTCGACTTGAAGGCACGTTATTTTCTTCGCGCGAATTAGACGCTGAACATTTGTTGCTCGTCGATGACGTAGTCACAACTGGAGCAACTTTAAACGGCGCATCTAGAGCGCTTTATCAAGCGGGGGCGGGTCTGGTCTCGTGCGTGGCTGTAGCATCAACTGTCTTATGGCAATCCTCGATCGGGTCCTACGCGCGGGCGAGGGCAAGAAAGTAAAGGCTCTTGCCGCTATTTTGCCCGAAATCAATGCGTTTGCCGGCGAATTTTCAGCACTAAACGACGCTGCGCTAAGAGGCAAAACTGCCGAGTTCAAGTCGCGAATTGAGCGCGGTGAAACTCTTGATGATCTGCTGATAGAAGCCTTCGCGGTTGTGCGCGAGGCTGCAACACGGGTTATTGGCCAGCGTCATTACGACGTTCAGTTGATGGGTGGGGCGGCCCTGCATGCCGGTTGGGTAGCCGAGATGAAAACTGGTGAGGGCAAGACGCTCGTTTCGACTCTGCCTGCCTATCTGAACGCATTGTCGGGCAAAGGTGTTCATCAGATCACGACCAATGATTATCTGGCCCAACGTGACTCGGAATGGATGGGTCAGATTCATCGTTGGTTGGGTTTGTCGGTTGGCCTTGTGGTGCCTGGTCGACGAACCACTTCTGTCGAAAAGCGTGCCGACTATGCGAGTGACATCACCTATGGCACGAATAACGAGTTCGGTTTCGACTATTTGCGAGACAACATGGCCGCAACTTTACAAGACAAGGTGCAGCGTGGCTTTAGCTTTGCAATCGTCGACGAAGTCGATTCAATTTTGATCGACGAAGCGCGAACCCCGTTGATAATTTCTGGTCGTGTCGCTGATGCGGCAAAACTTTATTATCAATTTGCCGCCATTGTGCGCACCTTGGTGAGAGACGTCGACTATGACGTCGAAGAAGCAAAACGAATCGTTGTGCCCACAGAGTCAGGCATTGAAAAAGTAGAAAAGCAATTGGGCATAGAAAATCTCTATGACGAGGTGCAGCAAAATCTCGTGCACCAATTACAGGTGGCACTCAAGGCCTCGGTGCTCTATCAGCGCGACAAGGACTACATCATTCAAGACGGCGAAATAAAGATCGTTGATGAATTCACGGGCCGAATACTCGAAGGCCGCAGGTGGAGCGAAGGCATTCATCAAGCCGTCGAGGCCAAAGAGGGTGTGCACATCAAAGAAGAGAACCAAACTTTGGCGACTATCACCCTGCAGAACTATTTCAGAATGTACGACAAACTTTCTGGCATGACGGGCACGGCCCAAACCGAGGCAGCCGAATTGATGAACACCTACAATCTGCAAGTTGTGCCGATTCCGACTAATCGTGAAATGGTCAGAGTGGACAAAGCAGATCAGATATATAAGTCAGAGTCGGCAAAATTTGATGCCGTGGTTCGAGACATCGAAGAAAAGCACGCCAAAGGTCAGCCAGTTTTGATCGGCACGGTAAGCGTCGAAAAGAGCGAGAAACTCTCGAAAAAGTTGCAACAGCGAGGCATTCGCCACGAGGTTTTGAACGCCAAGCAACACACTCGTGAGGCTCTCGTCGTAACACAGGCAGGTCGCCTAGGGGCGATAACCGTTGCAACCAACATGGCGGGGCGAGGTGTCGACATTTTGTTGGGTGGAAACCCTGAAGGTTTGGCGCGGCAAGACGTGCTCAAAGAGGGTTTTGACCCGATGACGCTGTTGGACGAATTCGCCTTGCCGGCCCCTCTCGCCTCGATGCCCCCAGACTTTTTATCGGCGCGAGAAAAGGCGCAAAAGCGCTATCGCGAGTTGTTGGCAAAATATCTCGAGAGTTGCAAAATCGAGGGTGACAAGGTTCGTCAACTTGGCGGTCTCTATGTGTTGGGCACAGAGCGCCACGAGAGTCGTCGTATCGACAACCAATTGAGAGGTCGAGCCGGTCGACAGGGCGACCCGGGTGAAAGTCGATTTTATTTGAGCCTCGACGACGATCTGATGAGATTGTTTGCAACTGGCGCGCTTTCATGGGTCATGGGTCGTGCGTTGCCCGAAGACGAGGCGATTGAAGCCAAGATGGTGACCAAAGCCATCGAGCGAGCGCAAAGCACTGTCGAGCAACGCAATGGCGAGATTCGCAAGAATGTCTTGAAATACGACGAGGTGATGAATGAGCAGCGCAAGATCATTTATCTGCGACGCGATCAAATTCTGCAGGGTCTCGACTTAAAGGCCGCGGCGATGGAATATCTGGCCGAGGCGGTCGATGCGTTGATCGAGTCGCATTGCGTTGCCGAGGCCGATGACGAGTGGGACATCGAAGGTTTGGTTCTCGAGTTGCAAACATTCTGGCCGTCTTCAATCGGTTCATCGCAGATTGCCCAGTGTGATTCGACAGATGAGATTTACGACATGGTCATGGCCGATGCAAGTACGTTTTATGCAAAACGCGAGGTCGAAATGACGGCGCCAGTCATGCGTGAAGTCGAGCGTCAGGTGATGCTCAAGATCATCGATCAACGCTGGCGTGAGCACCTCGAAGAGATGGATTATTTGCAAGAGGGCATCAACCTTCGCGCGATCGGACAAAAAGATCCGTTGATCGAGTGGCAACGAGAAGGCTTCGAGATGTTTGGCGCGCTGATGAAAGGTGTCGCCACAGATTTCGTCAAATATGTGATGCACGTTCAAGTGATCAACAACTCGGCTCCTGCGAGCAAGTTGAGCAACATTCAACAATCTTCAGACGAGAATGTCGGCCAGCACTCGAGTGCGAAGTCAAGCTCAAATTTTGGTGCCTCAAGTGGGGTCGCGGGTCAGCAAGATTGGTCAAAGACCCCGCGAAATGCCGCCTGCCCTTGTGGTTCGGGCAAAAAATACAAGATGTGCCACGGTCGCGTCAGTTAGCAATAGTTTCAAATCGTGAAAGATTTTTCGAATGATCTGACCGAGTTGCGACGACGTGTTGGCGAAGCGGCGAAGTATCTGAATATCGAGTCTTCTCGGGGGCTGCTCGTCGAACTCGAAGGTGAGGTGGCGCGGCCAGATCTCTGGAATGACCAAGAGAACGCAAAAAAGATCAATTCTCAATATGCGGCGCTAAAAGCCGACGTCGACCTGTTCAATTCGCTCGTTGCAATCGTCGAAGATTTGGTCGTGCTGCACGAGCTTGCCAGAGCCGAAGATGATGCGTCGCAAGAACCTGAACTCGAAAAAGGCATATTCTCATGCCGAGCTCAACTTGACGCACTCGAAATGCGCAGCATGTTTACCGGCGAGCACGACGAATGCGACGCGATTTTGCAGATCAATGCAAAAGACGGCGGTGTAGACGCCCAGGACTGGAGCGAAATGCTGTTGCGCATGTATCGACGTTGGGCAGAACGCCGTGGTTTTGCGTTCGAAGTCGGTGACGTATCAATTGGCACCGAAGCGGGCATCTTGTCGGCAGATGTGACAATTCGTGGGCGATACGTCTATGGGTTGTTGACTAGCGAGCGCGGCACTCATCGACTCGTGCGAATAAGCCCGTTTGACAATCAAGGGCGTCGACAGACGAGTTTCGCATTGGTGCAAATCTGGCCAATTCTTGACCAGGCCGAACTCGAAATAAATGAGAGCGACATTCGAATGGAGGTTTTTCGCGCATCGGGTGCCGGCGGCCAGCACGTCAACAAGACATCTTCGGCGGTGCGTTTGATTCACGAACCCACGGGTCTTGTTGCATCGTCGCAACAAGAGCGCAGTCAACTTCAAAATCGCGAAAGTGCGATGAAACGTCTCAAAGCAATGATCATCGCCCAAGATGAAGAAGAAAAAGCGGCGGCGCTCGCGCAAATTGCCGGTAAGCAGGCCCAAGTCGGATGGGGAAGTCAGATCAGGTCTTATGTTCTGCAGCCATATCAAATGGTCAAAGATTTGCGCTCAAGCGTCGAGAGCAGCAACGTGACAGCCGTGCTAGACGGAGATCTAGATGAATTTATGGAGGGTTATCTACGCTGGCGGCGCTCTGATAATCAACAGGCCTAGTCGGTTAACCAATCTGACGATGGTAAGTTTGTCGCAATGATTCGTCTTGAAAACGTGACGAAAATCTACGGCACCGAAACCGTTGCCGTTAGAGATGCCTCGTTTGACATCCCCAAGAGTCAGTTCGTTTTTTTGGTCGGGCCGTCTGGCTCGGGTAAGTCGACTCTTCTGCGCCTGATAAACCGTCAAGAGCAACCTGAGCGGGGCGATGTATGGGTGGCGGGGCAAAACATCAACGAGTTGCCCTCGTCGCGCGTGCCACATCTGCGCCGCAGTATGGGCAACGTTTTTCAGGATTATAAATTGCTGCTCAACAAAACCGTTTTCGAAAATGTGGCTTTTGCCCTTGAGGTGATTGGTAAGCCGCGCCACATGATCGCCCGCCAGGTGCCCATAGTTTTGGACCTTGTTGGTCTTGCCGACAAGCAAGATCGATTTCCCAATCAGCTTTCAGGTGGCGAGCAACAACGCGTGTCGATAGCCCGGGCATTTGTGAACCGTCCGCTAATCATGCTGGCCGACGAGCCCACCGGAAACCTCGACCCAAGCACGAGCGAGGGCATCATGAGCCTTCTGGACGAAATCAATCAGACCGGCACGACCGTTGTGATGGCCACACACGACCATCGCGTGGTGAACGCAATGCGCAGACGGGTGATTCAGCTCGACCGTGGCGTCATAGTTCGCGATCAAGAGCGCGGGGTCTACGAATAAATGTTTTCGCGCATCGCCTATGCCTTTCGCGAAACTTGGGAGAGTTTCAGGCGCAACTTGACTCTCACGGCCGCAGCCGTGTTGACTTCGGCGGTTTCTTTGCTTTTGGTAGGGGCCACTTTTTTGATTCAGCGCGCCTTTGAGAACTTGTTGGTGCAGTGGCGAGGCGACGTTGAGATGATCATCTTCGTGCGAAGTGACGCAACTGCCGAGCAAGTGACCCTGATTGACTCAGTGCTGAGGGCGTCGCCAACGATCATCGATGTCGAAAAGCTTCGATATCTGAACAAGACCGAAAGTTATGAAGAAGCAAAACGAATATTTGCTGGCGATCCGGTGACACTTGGACTTTTGACCCCGGAGACGATTCCCACCCAATTCAAGGTGGTGCCACTCGCAGATGACCCGACCCTAGTCAGATCTCTGAGCGACCAGTATCGCACCTTGCCTGGGGTCGAAGCAGTCGCGCTTGCCGAAGACGAGTTCGAGGTCATATCAACTTTGTCAAACTTCATTCGCGTCGTGACATTGATAACTTCGCTCATCTTGTTGGTCGTGGCGGTTGGTTTGATTTGGAACACGATTCGCACCGCGATGTTTGCGCGACGTCGTGAAATTGAGGTGATGAAACTCGTTGGCGCAACTAACTGGTTTATTCGGGTGCCGTTCATGTTGGAAGGCCTCTTGCAGGGTTTGATCGGTGGCATCGTTTCGTGTGCCGGTCTCTGGGTTTTGAATTCGGCATGGACCAGTGGTGTCACCAGTTTCAAGCCAGGCACTGGCATATCTTCACTTGTCGTGCCCGACAGTTATCTGACAACTGTGATGATTGTCTTGCTTGGCGTTGGTGCGATAGTTGGTGCCGTAGGTTCAGCGATAGCTGCCACGCGCTTTTTAGATGTTTAGCCAAATCACCTATCTGGTTAGCGAAAACATCGCGACGATCACTTTGAATCGTCCTGAAAAACTCAATGCATTCACCAACACGATGTTGCACGAAATAATTGGTGCTTTAGATTTGGCGGACGCCAACGACGATGTGCGAGCAATAATCGTGACTGGCTCTGGCCGCGCGTTTTGCGCCGGTGCGGACCTGTCTATGGGTGGTGAAACATTCAGCAAAGGTGGCAGCGACGTGCTCGGCCCGAAAGATGTGCCTCGTGACGGAGGTGGGCTGGTGGCGTTGCGAATATTCGAAACTTTAAAACCTGTAATCGGGGCGATAAACGGTGCAGCCGTGGGCGTGGGCGTGACGATGACGCTGCCGATGGATATTCGACTCGCAAGCCATGACGCGAAATTCGGATTTGTTTTTGCTCGACGGGGCATTGTCACAGAGGCCTGCTCTTCATGGTTTTTGCCGCGTGTCGTGGGCATTTCTCGAGCCACCGAATGGGTGTTCACCGGTCGCATGATTTCGCCCGACGAAGCCCACGACGCCGGGCTCGTGCGAAGCGTGCACGCCCCCGATGAATTGCTCGGTGCTGCACGAGCACTGGCCAGTGAAATCGCTTTGAACACCGCACCAATTTCTGTTGCGTTGTCACGACAAATGCTTTGGCGCATGCTCGGCGCAAACCACCCGATGGAGGCCCATCGAGCCGAATCGCGCGGAATATTGCAGCGCGGCAAATCGGCCGATGCGCGCGAGGGTGTCATGAGTTTTCTCGAAAAACGAGCGGCGAATTTCGCGATGAAAGTTTCGAGCGAGATGCCTAATTTGTTTCCAGATTGGCACGACCCTGAATTCAAATAAGTCGATCTTCGAGCAGCTTGGTGGACTTGCATTTTTCGAGAGACTCGTCGATCGCTTTTACCAGGGTGTTGCGACCGATGAAGTATTGATCACGCTGTATGAAGACCCGAAAAATTTGACCAAAGCTCGGCAACATTTGACCTGGTTTCTAGCCCAATATTGGGGCGGACCAATGATGTTCAACGAAAATCGCGGACACCCGCAATTGCGCATGCGCCACATGCCGTTTCGAATCGGAAATTTAGAGCGCGATCGATGGCTCGTTCATATGTTGACCGCGGTCAATGAACTAGTCGAAAACGACGAGATTCGAGGCGAAATGACACAATATTTTGTCAAAGCGGCCGAACATCTGCGAAACGACACTGGTCTTCCTATTTCTTCGGCCAACTATCCGCGTTGATTTAGCCAAGCATGTAGCAGGCAATCGCGGCTGCAGCGGCGACATTGAGCGAATCAACCTCGGGTTTCATCTTGATTTTTACCCTCGCATCTGCGCTTGCCAGCACATCTTTGGTCAAACCTGCACGCTCTGAGCCAAAGATGATTGCGCGTTTTTGCGAAGACTCGAGATTTAGTTCGTTTAGATCTGTGGCCTTAGATTCGGGCGTCAGGGCAAAAACCTTGAAGTCATTTGCTTGCAGAAATTTGATTGTTTCGACGACGTCGCTGGTGCGAGCAAATTTAAGTTTGAATGCCGAACCCATCGAAACTCGCAAACCTCGCCGAGAAAATGGGTCGGCGCTTGTCGAATCACAGATCAACCCGTCCCAACCCAAGCCAGTAGCGCACCGAACAATCGCACCGATATTGCTCGGATTATCTACGGCCTCGACGACCACAATTCGGTTGGCTTGCGAAATTACTTGATTGAGATCCAAAGGCTCGGGCCGAAAAAAGACACCGAGGGCGCTGAGAGGCACACCGAGCCCCGTGGCTTGACGTCGAATATCTATGTCGGCAGTGAGACATTCTCCGCCCATTTGAGAAATTTTCGAATTTAGGCGCTCGGCCTGCTCGGCGTCGCAAAGCACGACCTCTGGCTTGTAACCGGCGTCGAGTGCGCGCGCCACAACCAGGTCTCCTTCGGCGATGAATCGACCTGCGGCCACAGTCGAACGGCGCTGGGCAATTGTCGTGAGTTGTCGCTCGTTGAGGCGAAGAGGGTCGAGCCTTGGGTCTTGGCTTGAAGTAATTTTCGTGATCATTGCGAATCAATTCGCAGAATTAAAAGTGCCAGGGGTATTTCGAAAAATCAGGGTCACGTTTTTCGACGAACGAATCTCGACCCTCTCTGGCTTCGTCGGTCATGTATGCCAGGCGAGTGGCTTCACCGGCGAACAACTGCTGGCCGACCAAACCGTCATCGATTGCATTAAAGGCAAATTTCAACATGCGCTGCGCCATCGGGCTTTTTGCATTGATCTCGCGAGCCCACTCGAGACCAACTTTTTCAAGTTCCATATGGTTGACGACGGCATTGACCATGCCCATTCGGTGCGCATCTTCGGCTGAGTATTGGCGACCCAGAAAAAATATTTCGCGGGCGAATTTTTGACCGACTTGTCTGGCGAGATATGCCGAGCCAAAGCCGCCGTCAAAACTTGCAACATCGGCGTCGGTTTGCTTGAACATGGCGTGTTCTTTGCTCGCAAGGGTCAAGTCGCTGACGACATGCAGGCTGTGCCCACCACCTGCCGCCCAGCCCGAGACGAGACAAATGACAATTTTGGGCATGAAACGAATCAAGCGTTGAACTTCGAGAATATGCAGTCGACCTGTAGTCGACTTGTTTTCGTCTAATGGCTCATATTGATAGCCGTCGGCGCCACGAATGCGCTGATCTCCGCCACTGCAAAAAGCCCAGCCACCGTCTTTTGGCGACGGCCCGTTGCCGGTAAGCAAGACACAACCAACATCGGTGGTTTGGCGGGCGTGATCGAGTGCGCGATATAGCTCATCGACCGTGTTTGGGCGAAAGGCGTTGCGAACCTCGGGTCGATTGAACGCAATTCGAACAGTGCCTTGATCTTTTGCACGGTGATAGGTGATATCGCGGAAAGAAAAATCTTTGACGATTGTCCATTGCGTTGAATCGAAAATTTCCGAAACGGTCACCCTTATATTGTGGCAGCGCGTGAGGCAAATTCGGGTCGTGACATCAAGAATTGTTGCTCCCACTGCGCGCTCGAGGTGTCTGATTGTCGCTTGGTTTGAGGCTCCGGCACTTGGCTGATCGGCGAATTAATAAAGTTCATGATGCGATGCACCGTGGCATTCATGTCTTGGGTGAGTTGCTCGTAGGTCACCAACAGCGGTTTTATGGAGTTTTTCTCGAAGTAGAAGTCCCAATTTTTGTTGGCTGAAGAGATAGTCGCAAGTGCGTCGACAATTGCTTGTTCGTCATATATGGGTTCGCGAATCGAAGTCATGTTGCTGTTCCATTGGTTCGATTGTTCTGCGCGCACTAGTGAAATAGCCTGGCGCACCTCGTTGTCGCGGGTGATGCGCACCCATTTGATGGGTACTTTCCAAAAGTTTGCGTCTATGCCGCGCTTAAGCATGTGGTCTTCATATTGGTTGTAGTGCATCTTTATGCCGAACACTCCGTTTTGTGTCGTGTTGAGTTCGGCAGCCCGATTCAGATAGGCACGCCAAGACGAGTCAGAAAAATAGTCGATGTTTCTCCATGCGTTTCGCCCAGTGACCTTGCGCACCGCGCCAATAATCGAACCACGAATGTTCAGCTTGGGTAGGTTGTTTTCGTTTCGAAAATTCGTGAAATTCTTGGTGTGAATATTCAGATACTCCATTGGCATGCCCGCCAAGTGGGTCGCGCGCAAAATTGAGCAAAGCAAAGTCGAGCCCGTTCGGTGCACCGAGGCAATGGCCAATAGCGAGGTGGTCGCGGTCTTTGAATCTTGAGCTGTCACCACGCTTACATTCTGACAGGTCGTACTGATAGCGTCGTGACTTGATTAGAAGCCGAAAGTGACGGAATAAAGATGACAGACCTACTCAGTCGCGAAGAATGGACAAAGCGCGCGGCGAAAAAAGTTTCGCGCACCCAATTATTTATTGGCGGCAAGTTCGTAGACGCAGCTAGCGGCAAGACTTTTGAGACGATCAACCCGCGCGATAACAGCGTTGCTGCCGTCGTGGCTGAAGGCGACAAGCAAGACATTGATCTTGCGGTGGCAGCGGCACGCAAATCGTTCAACGACGGTGTCTGGAGCCAGATGGCGCCATTGGATCGTAAAAACATCATGCTGCGATGGGTTCAGTTGATGCGCGAAAATATCTATGAGTTGGCGCTGCTCGAAACGATGGATGTCGGCAAACCAATTGGTGACTCGGTGAACGTAGATATCACATCGGCGGCCAACAATTTGCAATGGTTCGCCGAGACGATCGACAAAATGTATGGGCAAGTCGCGCCCGTGCCTCGCGATGCGGTGGCGTTGATCGAGCGCGAACCGCTTGGTGTGGTCGGTGCTGTTGTGCCATGGAACTATCCGTTGATCATTTCGTCCTGGAAAGTGGGCGCCGCTTTGGCCGGTGGCAACTCGGTTGTGCTCAAACCAGCAGAGCAGTCGCCACTGTCTGCGTTGTTTTTTGCCGAGCTTGGTTCGCAGGCAGGTTTGCCCGACGGTGTGTTGAACGTCGTGCCCGGTTTCGGGCCGACGGCGGGTGCGGCTCTTGGCAGACACATGGATGTGGACAAACTTGCCTTCACTGGTTCGACTGAAGTTGGTCGATACTTTTTGACGTATGCAGCCGAGAGCAACGGCAAGTCGGTTTCACTCGAGTTGGGTGGCAAGACACCACAAATTGTTTTGAGCGATTGCTCAGATCTCGACGCCGCGGCTTCGTCGATTGCTTGGGGAGTTTTCTACAACTCGGGCCAAACTTGTCACGCGGGCACGCGACTCGTCGTCGAGAAGAGTGTCGAAGATGAACTTCTCGAAAAGATCACGAACGTCGGCAAGTCAATTCAACCCGGTGACCCCTACGACCCGACCACGGCGATGGGCACAATCGTCGACAGAACGCAGTTTGAGCGAGTACTCGGCTACATCGATATCGGCAAATCTGAGGGTGCAAAGGTGTTTTCAGGTGGCGAAAAAGCCGAGCCTGTAAAGGGTGGGGTTTATATCCAGCCGACGGTATTTCAAAATGTCAAGCCAGGCATGCGAATTGAACGCGAAGAAATCTTCGGACCAGTTTTGGCTTCGATTGCCGTCGAGAATGCCGAGCAAGCAGTAAGCGTGGCCAACGATACGCAGTATGGTTTGGCCTCGGCAGTCTGGACCCGAGACATTACAAAAGCGCATCGCATCGCCAGAAAATTGCGCACCGGCACGGTGTGGGTGAACACCTTCGACAAAGGTTCGATCACAACGCCATTCGGTGGCTTTAAACAGTCGGGCACTGGTCGTGATCGATCGATGCACTCGATTGAGGGCTATACAAACCTAAAGACAACATGGATACAACTATGACAAACAAAAGAAATTGTGGATTTATCGGTTTAGGGCATTTGGGCGTCTATTTGGCGGCCAGTTTGATTCGTGCAGGTCACAACGTGACGATCAACGATTTGAACAAGTCGCTTGGCGATGGTCTGGTCGCCAAAGGTGCTAAATGGGCCAACAACGCCAAAGAAGTTGCCCAAGCATCTGAAGTCGTGTTCACATGTTTGCCCTCGCCACGCGCGATTGATGCAGTGGTCGATGGTGAGAACGGCATTTTCTGTGGATTGGCAAAAGGCGCAACTTGGATAGACATGAGCACCAATGATCGCAGTGAAACTTTGCGGCTTGGCGAAATTGCCACGAAGTTGGGTTTCAACTCGCTTGAATCGCCCGTCACCGGTGGCGTGCACAAGGCAGCTGAAGGCGACATCACGGTATTGGTTGGTGGCGACCCAAAAATTTTCGAGGCACACAAAGATCTTCTCGAAGCCATGGGCAAACCAGTCATTTATGTCGGCGAACTTGGTAGTGCAGCGGTGATCAAGGTGATCACAAACATGCTTGCGTTCATCCATCTAGTGGCTTGTGGCGAGGCGCTGATGTTGGCAAAGAAAGGTGGGATAGATCTAGCGACTGCTTTCGAGGTGATCAAAAACAGTTCGGGTAACAGTTTCGTGCACGAAACCGAAGGACAGGTCATTTTGAACGGAAGCTATGACATCGGCTTCACGATGGATCTCGCCCTAAAAGACATGGGGTTCGCCATGGAATATGGTCGCAAGTTCGGCGTGCCTCTCGATGTGGCAAGCACCGTGCAGCAGGCCTTTGTGCGCGCCAAGGCGCAATATGGTGGCGACGCGTGGTCGACGCAAGTGGTAAAACTGCTCGAAGACGCACTCAACACCGATCTTCGTGCACCGGGGTTTCCTGCCAGGTTGCAATAGCCTTCAATTCATGAACTTCGAGCAACAGGCTCGCTTAGATTTGACCGTTGCTTTTCGTTGGGCGGCGCGCCTGAACATGAACGAAGCAGTTGCCAACCATTTCAGTGTTGCAATTTCGGGCGATGGTCAACAATTTTTGATCAACCCGGCTGGCCGGCATTTTTCGCAGATGCGTCAAAGTGATTTGGTTCGAGTCGATATGAACGACTCGACCGGAGTCGTTGCCGAAGGTCTAAAGGTTGACCCGACAGCGATGAACCTTCATGGACAGATTCACAAATTGGTGCCCCACGCAAGATGTGTTCTGCACACCCACATGCCAAATGCGACCGCATTGGCTTGTTTGCATGACTTTGAATTTTTGATGCTCGACCAAAATGCGTGTCGTTTTTATAATCGCATCGCCTACGACCGTGATTATGCGGGCATGGCCCTCGAGGTAGATGAAGGCGAAAGAGTCGCAAAAGTTTTGGGTAGGTCGCACAGCGTTTTGTTTCTGGCCAATCACGGGGTCATCGTTGTCGGCCAAACCGTGGCCGAGGCATTCGACGAACTTTATTATCTTGAAAAGGCATCGCAGTTGCAGATTCTTGCTCTGTCAACCCACCGCGAACTTTCTTTGATCCCAGATGAGACCGCAGCAATGGTCTGCAAACAATGGCTAGAGTATCCGAATGCCGCCGAGTATCACCTCGCGGCGTTGACCGAGATTCTTGACAAAGAATCTTGCGATTTTCGAAACTGATCAAATCTGAAAGGCAATTGAAATGAAAGCTGCAGTCTGTCGCGAGTTCGGCAAGCCATTGGTGATAGAAGATGTCAATTTGGCAAAGCCACAAGCGAGTGAATTGCGGGTAAAAATTTTGGCAACCGCCATTTGCCACAGTGACATTTCATATGCAGACGGCTCGTGGGGCGGAACTTTGCCGGCTGTTTATGGTCACGAGAGCGTTGGTGTTGTCGAAGAACTGGGCTCGGGCGTCAGTTCTGTCAAGCCTGGTGATCGGGTCGTGGTGACATTGATTCGATCATGTGGACACTGTCGAGGTTGCTCGCGTGGCATGCCTGTGACTTGCGAAGCTTCTTTTCCGCTCGATGCAAAGAGCCCGATTACCTCGAAGTCGGGTGAGTCAATCGTGCAGGCGATGCGAACGGGCAGTTTTGCAGAATATGTTGTCGTTCATGAATCACAAGTTGTGGTGATTTCTGATGAAATAAAACCGGCAAGTGCGTCGTTGTTGGCTTGTGGTGTTATCACTGGCTTTGGTGCAGTTACAAATACGGCAAAAGTCGAGCCTGGCAGTCATGTCGTTGTCATTGGTGCCGGAGGTGTCGGTTTGAACTCGGTGCAGGGTGCCCGAGTGAGTGGTGCAAGATCGATCGTCGCAATCGATCTTTCAGATTCAAAACTTGAAGCAGCCAAGAAGTTTGGGGCAACGCACGGCATCAATTCAGGCAAAGAAGATGTTGCCAAACGGGTGCAAGAAATCACCGAAGGTCGCGGGGCCGACTTTGTGTTCGTCACCGTGGGTGCCAAACCGGCGTTCGATTCTTCGTATGGT
This sequence comes from uncultured Ferrithrix sp., assembly GCA_964407365.1. Taxonomy (GTDB): domain Bacteria; phylum Actinomycetota; class Acidimicrobiia; order Acidimicrobiales; family Ilumatobacteraceae; genus BACL27. Next base: position 4,403 of record CAYOVI010000010.1, on the reverse strand, counting down.
TTGCTCGCCAAATCGGGCACGGTCGTGTTGGTCGGTATGCCAGCCAACGGGGTGATGTCAGAAATCGACCCTGGCACGATGGCCGCATATAGCCAAAATATTCTCGGCTCAAAGATGGGCTCGGCGCGAATTCAGGTTGATATTCCGAATTTGATATCGCTTTACCAGCAGGGTCGCGTGAAGTTAGATGAACTCGTGACCAAGACATATCCTTTAGAGGAGATCAACGAAGCGATCGCGGCAGTAAAGCGCGGCGATGCATTGCGAAATGTGATTGTTTTCTAGCTGCAAAAATAGGTGGGGTCATGAAGATTGAGAAGTTGCAAACCTTTGTCGTCGGTAATCCACCTCCGCGCACGGGCGGTCGCTATTTCATTTTCGTAAAACTGATTACCGATACGGGTGTCACCGGTATTGGCGAAATCTATACGGCAACTTACGCGCCGCAAGTTGTTTGCAAAGTTGCTGAAGATATTTTTGCTCGATATGTGTTTGGTTCTGATCCTTTTCATATCGAAAAGATGTGGCGACGCACATATGGCTCGGGATTTGCGCATCGTCCAGATTTCAGCACAGCCGGTGTCGTTAGCGGCCTCGAAATGGCGATGTGGGACATCTGCGGCAAGGACACCGGCAAACCAGTTTACGAATTGCTCGGCGGTCAGGTTCACGATCGGCTTCGTTGCTACACATATCTGTATCCGCCCCATGAGTTTGATGCTCACTCTGATCACCCCTTGTATAGCGACCCCGAGATGTCGGCCGAGGCTGCGTTGCGCGAAGTTGAACGCGGCTTCACCGCCGTCAAACTCGACCCCGCCGGACCATATTCGGTTTTCGACGGAAGACAGCCATCGCTAGCGACAATCGACCGTAGTGTGCGAATGGTCGCCGCGATTCGCAAAGCCGTTGGCAACCGGGCCGATATTTTGTTCGGCACGCACGGTCAATTCACCGCTTCTGGTGCAATTCGGTTGGCCAAACAACTTGAGCCATATGACCCGATGTGGTTTGAAGAGCCGATTCCACCCGATGCGCCAGAAGAAATGGCCAAAGTCGCTGCCCATACGAGTATTCCGATCGCCACCGGCGAGCGCTTGACCTCAAAATATGAATTCGCCCACTTGTTGCGCGTCGGCGGTGCTTCGATTATTCAATTGGCCACTGGTCGTTGCGGTGGCATTCTCGAAGGCAAGAAGATTGCATCTATCGCCGAGACCTATCATGCCCAAATCGCACCACATCTATATTGCGGACCAATCGAAGGCGCAGCAAACATTCAGTTGAGCACTTGCACGCCAAACTTTTTGATTCTCGAAAGCATTCAAGATTGGGGCGGCTTCCACGCCAAAATTCTGAAAAAGCCGATTCAATTCGACAACGGTTATGTAATTCCGTCAAAAGAACCAGGTCTCGGTGTCGAATTGAACGAAGAAGTTGCACTTGCGCACCCATACACGGGAAATGAGTTGCATCTGAACGAGCGTCAGACACCGGCAGATCTGAGCTAGTCGAGAACTATTCAGTCAACAACGACCCGAATGAATTGCGGTGAGTCGGCCGCAAAACCTTCTCGTAAAGCTGTTGCAAGTTGCTCGGGTGTCGCAACTTGAGTTGTTGCCCAACCAAAACCTTTGGCTATTGCGATTGGGTCATGTGAAGATACGTCTACTCCCATTTGTGGGGCAGCGACATCGTCGAACGATTCACGAATTTGCTCATATCCATTGTTGTCCCATAAGACGAGCACGATTCTGCTGTTCAAATCTTTGGCAACTGCCATCTCGGCAACCGTGAACAACCAGCCACCGTCACCGGCGATCACCAAGACGGGCCTTTTCGGCGCGGCTGTGCTTGCGCCGATTGCCATCGGCAGCGCACAGCCAAGGGTGCCAAAACCATATGGCGCGAGCCACGATCGCGAGGTTGTCGCAGGCAACCACCAGTGCGCACTGTAGGCCAACTGGGTTGAGTCGAGAGCGACGATTGAATCTTCGGGCAAGTTTTCTTCAATGGCCTGCAACCATGGCACGAATTTTGCGTTTGTTTTTGTGCGTGCATGCTCGCGCCAAGTTTTGGCCCGAGTCTTGCCGTTGTTAGTTGTGCGCCTCGTGATTTGCTTTGTGAGTGCAGCCAAAGTTGCCCCAGCATCACCAACAAGTGCAACGGTGGGTGCTGTGCGCCTAGAGATCTGTGCTTGGTCGATGTCGATGCGCACGACCTTGCCCAAATTCAATGCTCGACCACCGTTATAAAGGTCTGTGTCAGAGAGTTCGGTTCCAATGACAACTACGACATCGGCCGCCTCGACGTCGCGTTGCACTCGACCAAACACAAGACAGTTACCTGCACACAATTCGTGATTTGATGACATCACACCTTTGGCATTGCCCGTCAGCAATACCGGTGCATCTAGGGCCTGGGCGAACGCAACAAGTTCTGTGCCTGCGTTGATGCAACCGCCACCGGCAATCACGATCGGGCTTTGTGAGTCATTGATTAGTTTTGCGGCGCGATCTACTTCGATTGATGCCGCTATTGGCTTGGCCGAGTTGTGTTTTTTGCGCGAAAAGGGTTGGCACGGCTGGGCAAGAACATCCATCGGAATTGCGATATGAACGGGGCGTGGGCGAGAAGAGTTAAAAACATGGAAAGCACGCTCGATCAGCCCTGGCAATTGTGCGGGATCGGTAACAATTTCACTAAATGAACAAACAGATTCGGCGATTTTTCCTTGATCTGGCAAGTCGTGCAGAGGTCCGAAACTTTTGCCGAGAGCGTCAGTTGGCGTAGTCGAGGCCAGGACCAGCATTGGTCGAGAATCGTGATAAGCCTGGGCGATTGGTGTCAAGGCGTTGGTCACGCCCGGGCCGCTAATCAATACACAAACCCCCGGTTTGCCCGAGACGATAGACCAACCGTCGGCCATGAAGCCTGCACCTTGTTCATGTCGTGGCGAAATTGCCCGAACACCCGAGCGATTAAGCCCGCGGTATAGCTCGATGTTGTGCACGCCCGGAATGCCAAACACGACCTCGACGCCATATTCGCGCGCAAGCAGATCGATGATCGCCTCACCGACGCGAAGTTGTGAATCAGCCATGACTATTTCGCTTCGGCGCAAAGCTTTTCGGCAAGTTTGCGAATTCGAGTGCAGGCGTCGCGCAAGATTTCAGATTCAACCGTGAGGGCTATGCGAATGTGACCGGCACCCCCGTTGCCGAAACTTTCACCGGGCATGACGCTCACGCTTTCTTCGCGCAAGAGACGCCAAGCGAAATCTTCACCCGAGAGTTTGGTTCGGCGAACATCGAGCATCACGAACATTCCACCTTCGGGCATGCGCGCGGTAATCGATCTTGATCCTTCGAAAACTTCGATCAGAGTTTGGGCACGCTGACGAAACGCAAGTCGCAGTTGGTCAACTTCCGGGTGTTTTTCGTTGAGGGCAATCGCGAGTGCGTCTTCAATGAACGGTTGCGAGCCAAACAACATCGCTTCGGCAACCAGCACCAGTCGGGGTGTGACATCGGGGTGCGATGCGACCCAGCCGGCACGAAAACCAGGCAAGGCATGCGACTTAGAGATCGACGAAACTGCCAGAGTGCGATGTCGAAGTTTCGGACGATCGAATGGCGAGCAAAACTCAACGTCAAAAGTCATGTCGGCATAAACCTCGTCACAAATGATCCATAGGTCGTAGCGTTCACAGACTTCGCCGATCTCGTCGACTTCTTTTTTGGTGAGCACGGCCCCTGTCGGGTTGCTTGGCGTGTTGAGCAACAAAACTTTCGTGCGCTTGGTTATCGCGCGCTCGATTGCCTGTGCGGTGACGTGAAAGTTGTCTTCTGGCCGAGTTGCAACGGGCACAAAAGTTGCACCAGATGCGGCAACCAAACCCTCGTAAGTTGCGTAATAAGGATCTGGCACCAAAACTTCGTCGCCAGTTTGCACCAAAGTCAGCAACGCCGTGCACAAACCGTTTTGGGTGCCGGCCGTATATAAAACTTGGTCAGTCGTGACGGGCAGACCCGAGCGGGTGGTGAGATGTTTGGCGATTGCCGCCAAAGTTTGTGGCTCGCCTTGACCGTGGGCATATCTCGTGCGTCCGGTGCGCATCGCCTTTGATGCCGCATCAAGCACGCTGGCAGGCGGTGGCAAGTCGGGCTCGCCGATTGACAACATGATGATTGATTCGCCCGCATTTGCCCGACGCAAACCCTCGGCATGCACAGCCCACTTGGCTGCGCCTAAACCTGCGAGACGATCGGAAATCGGCGCAAATTTCATGTATATCAATCTACGATTTCAAACCGATCAAGTAATTTTCACTTGAACTCGTCAAACAATGGTGGAGCTGGGGGGAATCGAACCCCCGTCCATCAGCCGTTGAGCGCCCGTGA
>CAYOVI010000009.1:9712-28234 GCA_964407365.1 uncultured Ferrithrix sp. | reverse complement strand
GGGCGATGTGCAGATTGTTGTTGAGCATCAAAAGGCTCATGATTCGCCCGGCATCAATCATCGCGGTGCGGGTCGACTCGTTGTCGAGAGTTTTGTGCTCAGCAAACGATCGCATCATGTTTAGCGAATGCGAGCCAAAGACACCACCAATGAGATATTCGAAAATCGACATTTGCGCAAGATTGGTGACGATGTAAACGACTGCAATCAAACCAGGGATATGAAGCGCCCATGCCTTACGTGCATTGCCGAAGTTGCGAATCGCCCTGATCGCGTCGGCGATGAAATATTGAATGGTGCTATACACCGACCAAACCGTGAGTCTGAAAGCAAGGGTGCGGTTTGCCCAGTAAATCGCGCGCAAAAACCAACCCGCATCTAGCCATTTCTCAGGCGTCGCATAATAACTTTCGGTGTCAAGATCAGGATGGGTGAGTGTCGTGTTGTGGTGCGAGATGTGATCTCGCTTGAAGGACAAAAACGGAACCCACATCGTTATTGAAAGCGACCCGAGAGCGGCGTTGAGTCGTGAATCACGAAACGGGTGACCGTGCACGAGTTCGTGTTGCAGACTTAGGTGCCATGCACCGAACCAAGTTAGAAGCCCAAAAGTTGCCCACCACGGCAACTGCTTGTGCGTGAAAACAGATGCAAACCAACCCGCATATACGAGAAAAGCGATTATCAATGTGCGCCAATCGCCGCGCGACTTCAAAACCGAGCCCGACTGTCGTCGTTGAATTTTGGAATCATTGAGGTTTGACACTGAAGATTATTTTATCTCAGCCCACCTGCAACTAGCTTTCCTTTCGAGAAAACTGCGTCGATTATTTTCACACCTGGGCGATAAGCCAGGTGAATGTGACTTCGTGAATTGAGCACCGCAAAGTCGGCATGCGAACCAACCGCCAAATTGCCGATGTCGTTACGACGTAATGCGGCCGCGCCCCCCGCGGTTGCAGACCAAACGGCTTCATCGCAGGTCATATTCATTTTCAAAACAGCCAGCGAGATAACCAGGGGCATTGAAGTCGTGTAAGACGAACCTGGGTTGCAGTCAGATGCCAGTGCGACAGTTATGCCTGAATCGATTAATCGTCTCGCATCAGGAAATTGGGATCGGGTGCACAGTTCGGCAGTTGGCAGCAATGTGGCAACAGTGCCACCTTTCGTGCTCGCAAGCGCGTCGATATCTGCTGAGGCCAGATGCGTGCAGTGGTCACAAGAGGCGACGCCAAGTTCGACACCCAATTGCACGCCGCCACCCTGTTGCAATTGATTTGCATGAATTCGCAGTCCGAGTCCTGCATTTGCGCCAGCTTTGAGAATCGACCGAGCATGGTCGACCTCGAATGCGCCGCGATCACAAAAGACATCGATCCATTTTGCATGAGGTGCGCATTGCTTGAGCATTTCACCACAGATGAGGGCTACATAGTCGTCAATTTGAGATTCGGCGGGCACTACGTGTGCGCCAAGAAACGTCGTTTCTGAGGTGATTTCGTTGGCGACTTGCAATGAACGAGTTTCATCGACGATCGAAAGCCCGTAGCCCGACTTGGTTTCGAGCGTCGTCGTGCCGGTATGCAGGGCCTCGTTGGCCAGCCGACGGGCGTTGGCGACCAAAAGATCATTGTTGCTGCCTCGGGTTGCAGCGACAGTTGTTCGAATGCCGCCCGCCGAATATGGTTTGCCCGACATGCGTGCTTCGAATTCTTCGGCACGATCGCCGCCGAAAACCAAATGTGTGTGGCTGTCTACAAAACCTGGGACGATTGCTCGACCTTCGACATCAATTGCCATGCCACGAAATTCGCGGGGTAACTTTGTGGCTTCACAAGCGAGGGCGATCTTGTTTTGATCGTCGACTACGAGTGAGGCATTTTTTATTATTCCGAGCTTGCCGCGATCAAGACTTGGGTCATTGGTGACAAGTGTGCCGATGCCGTTGAGAACGAGCACTAAGAACCAAACTTTGCGACGAGGTCCTTAACTCTGATAACGAAATCGTGGTGATGAAATTTGTCGAATGAGTCCCAGGTTGTGAAAGTTTTCGAGTCTTTTACTTTGTCCATGAACAGCAATCCATCCAGGTGGTCGACCTCATGCTGATATGTGCATGCTGTCATGCCGCGTATGATCTCGTCGATCTTGTTGCCGTTGCGGTCTAGCGCTTCGACGCGAATCGAGGTGTGTCGCCAGACGTTGCCCCGAAAACCTGGAACCGACAGACAACCCTCGTTGTTTTCAAACATGTCGTCATCAAGCGGAGTAAGCACGGGATTTATCAAAATGGTTAGGGGCACTTGCGGCTTATATGGATATCGGGGATTTTTGTTGACCTCGACTGCGCAGATGCGCTGATGTCGCAATACTTGGGTGGCGGCGAGGCCAGCACCATTGGCGTGGCGCATCGTTTCAACCAAGTCGTCGATGAAGGTTTGAATTTCGGTTGATTTGATTTCGCTTGGGTCGACTTCACTGGCACGAATGCGCAATTCAGGGTGACCGATGGTTGCAATTGGCAAAATTGTCATTTCACAAGTTTAATTAGATAACAGCCTCGATTGCGTTGCGCAGGCTTTCGTTAATATTCGGCAAAGTTCGATGTTCATAGTCGCTGACTATTTGCTCGCCGCCAACCCAGACACTGCAAACATCTGAACCAGTTGCGCTATGCACTAGGTGGGCCGCACCATTCTCTGGGTCGAAAGTGGCAAGCCGAACAGAATTCGTGGACACACTGATGAAATCGGCAGGTGCACCGGCAACAAAGCCGTGTTTCTTGCTGCCAAGCGAACTTGCGCCATTGTTGGTTGCAGCCGAGAGCAAATCGCTGCTGCGATGAATGCCACGCTTGTTTGTGATCAATCGCTGGTTCATTTCGACTGCGCGGGCCTCTTCAAACATGTCGATCACGGCGTGTGAATCAGTGCCCAGACAAAGAGGCGAGCCAGAGCCGACCAGGCTTTCAGATGGTCCGATGCCGTCAGCAAGATCTCGTTCGGTGGTCGGGCAAAAGCACGCGAAAGTTTTGCTCTGGCCAAGCAATGAAATATCGGCACTTTGCAAATGGGTTGCGTGCACGGCTGTCGTGAACGACCCAAGAAGTTGGGCGTCACTCAGCAATTGGGTGGGGGTTCGGCCCGTCGCTTGGCGACATGCTTCGTTTTCTGCTGGCTGTTCAGAAACGTGAATGTGCACGACTCGATTTTTACGGTGTTTGGCGATGAGTGCCAGTTCTTTTTCGTGCACCGCACGCACGCTGTGCGGAGCCAAACCAAATGTGTGCATCGGCGTTGGTGATCCGAGTGCGTCGACGCGTGCGAGCCAGTTTTCGACAGAGCCGTCACCAAATCTCTGTTGCTCGCCAGCCAGTGGTTGTGATTTCAAGCCACCATGCAAATAGGCGACGTCGAGCAACGCGATTCGAATGCCCGCACGACGTGCAGCCTCGATCAAAACCTTGCCCATTTCGTTTGGGTCGGCATATTGCTGGCCGTTTTGTTGATTGTGAACATAGTGAAACTCACCAACCGTTGTTATGCCAGCGAGTGCCATTTCAGAAAAGGTTGCAGTCGCAAGCGCCAAATAATTTTCGGGCGTCAAGCGATTGGCAACTTGATACATCAATGTGCGCCACGACCAGAAATCGCCAAGGCCCGCACCGCTGTGGGTGCGACCACGTAGGGCTCGGTGAAATGCGTGACTGTGGGCGTTGACGAACCCGGGCATCACGACACCCTTGACGCGGGTGTCTTTGTTGTTTGGTGTCGAGTTTGCGTCGATCGAAACGAACACACCTTTATCGGTTGTGATGCGCACGTTGGCGGCGCAACTTTCGCCACCCAGCCAGGCTTGTTCGGCAAAAAATGATTTCATTGCTCGTGCATCGGCAAGCGAACGCCGCGCTTTTCTGCGACGTCGATAGCTATGTCGTAGCCAGCATCTGCATGTCGAATGACGCCCATGCCAGGATCGCTCAGCAGAACGCGCGAGAGTTTTTCTTTTGCCAGATCGGTGCCGTCGGCCAAACAAACCATGCCGGCATGAATGCTTCGGCCGATGCCGACGCCGCCGCCATGGTGAATGCTGACCCAGGTTGCGCCGCTCGCCGTGTTGACTAGCGCATTGAGCAGCGGCCAGTCGGCGATGGAATCTGAGCCATCAAGCATTGCCTCGGTTTCGCGATAAGGCGAGGCGACCGAGCCTGAATCTAGATGGTCGCGACCGATGACGATTGGTGCGCTTATATCGCCACGCTTGACCATCTCGTTGAATCGCAGTCCGAGACGATGTCTTTCGCCATAACCAAGCCAACAAATTCGCGCGGGTAAACCCTGAAAGGCGACTCGTTCGCTGGCAAGGCTCATCCATTTGGCGAGGTCTTCGTTGTCAGGAAACTCTTCGAGCACCGCACGATCTGTTGCGGCGATGTCGCGTGGGTCGCCCGAGAGTGCAACCCAACGGAATGGACCTTTGCCTTCGCAAAACAATGGACGAATGTATGCGGGCAAAAACCCCGGATAATCAAAAGCACGGTCATAACCACCGAGTTGGGCCTCGCGGCGCAACGAATTGCCGTAGTCAAAAACCTCTGCACCCGCATCTAGAAAGCCGACCATTGCTCGGCAGTGTGCCGCCATGGCCGCGCGCGATCGTTCGATGTAATGCTCTGGGTTAGATGAGCGAAGTTTCTCGGCGGCCTCGTTGGTCAAATCGTTGGGCACATAACTCATCGGGTCGTGTGCGCTCGTTTGATCAGTGACGATGTCGGCGCCAAACCCCTGGGCCAAAAGTTTTGGAAACATATCGGCCGCATTGCCGACCACACCGACCGAAAGCCGTCTGCGCGCTTTTTTGGCCGCTTCACATCGCTTGACTGCGTCTTCAAGCGAGTCGGCGACCTCGTCGAGGTAGCGAGTTTCGACGCGACGTCGCACGCGAGTCGCATCGACATCGATGCACAACGCAACCCCATCGTTCATCGTGATCGCAAGTGGTTGAGCGCCGCCCATGCCACCAAGACCAGCGGTGAGAGTGATGGTGCCGGCGAGTGTGCCCTTGAATTTTCTGCGCGCGATTTCGGCGAAACACTCGTATGTGCCTTGCAAGATGCCCTGGGTGCCGATGTAGATCCATGAGCCTGCTGTCATTTGGCCATACATCGTGAGACCTAGATTTTCGAGCCGTCTGAATTCGTCCCATGTTGCCCAGTCACCGACGAGATTCGAATTCGCCAAGAGCACACGTGGCGCCCATTCGTGGGTGCGAAACACACCAACTGGTTTGCCAGATTGCACCAACATCGTTTCGTCGGGCTTCATGGTTTGCATCGTGCGCAGCATCGCGTCGAAGGCTTGCCAACTTCGCGCGGCCCGACCGGTGCCACCGTAGACGACCAGATCATCGGGCCGTTCGGCGACTTCTGGGTCTAGATTATTTTGCAACATGCGATATGGCGCTTCGATTTGCCAATTCGCACAATGCAATTGCGCGCCGCGCGGCGATCTCACAACCCTTGGACCTGACATAGTTATATTCTCGCCGAAAACCTGAAGTTTCACCAACTGTTAGAGCGACTTGTTGAGGGTGATGTGGGCGAGGGCGCCATTATTTAAACGAATTTCGCTGTTGCTTGCATCGAGGTATGCGTCTTGATGATGCAAAACCATTGATTTGCCGTCGACGGTAATTTCGGCGCTTGGAGAAACAGCAACAAGCATTTCGCATTTTGGCAAATCACCGGGGTGCTCAATGTAGGTCATTTTCCCAGATGCTTTACCACGCATGGTCATCAGGTTCAGATCCACAATTGGTCCGTTGACAAGCTTTGCCGTTGTCGGGATGTCACCTGCAAACTCAGCGACTTCGCGTGGTCGGCAGACAACTGTTTGACCACCCACGTCTAAAACCATTTCGCCACCCGAAATGATTAGAAGTTGTCGATGAATGTTCTCAAAGTGTGAAAAGTCGCAGTCTTCAATGACTGGCGCGATCGCCACCCGCCATGTCCAACCAGCCACGCCCGGGGTTTGACTGGCGATTTCATAACTAGTCCCGCGACCATTGGGCCAAGGAGCTTGAAAGTGGTCGGCAAATCTCTGCAGCGGCATGCAACAAAACTAGTGGCTGGCAAAAACCGAAGGCAGACCACCCGTATGAATGAAAACGACGTTTGAACCTTGACCAAATGTATTTTGTTCGTCAAGACCGAGCAGGCCCGAAAAACCCTTTGCGCTATAGACCGAGTCGAGCACCCAAGCACCGCGATTCGCCGCCCACTTTGCAGCCTCGGTCGCCTCTTTGGTGACGACTGCATAGTCACTGCCCATGTAATTTGGGTCGATAAAAATGTCGGCTTGGGTGGCATTAAACGGTTCGTCGAGCAATGCCAAAGTTTCGTTTGCCAAATCTGTGACGCTTGGCGAACTCAAAGCTTTGCCCTTGGCCACACCAATGCCAATTATTTTTGGCATGCTCTTAAGTGGATCACGTGCCCGCGCCCTGACCAGACCCGCGACCAGGCCAGCGTGTGTGCCACCGCTTGATGTAGTGAAGACAATTGCATCAGCGCTGAAATTTTGTTCGGAGCACTGCTCGATGATTTCGTCAAACGCGAATGCATATCCGATTGCACCGATTGCAGTGCTACCTCCGATCGGAATTGAGTGTGGCCTTTGGCCACTTTCAACCAGTTGCTGGGTTAGTCGTGCACGAAACTCTTCGAGGCCCACCCAGTCTGTTTCAGTCAGTCCCGTGTGGTGCAGTGTCGCGCCAAACAATTGAGACAAAAGTTGGTTGCCTTCAAGTTGATCTGGCTTATTGCCCGAGAGAACCAAATGCGTTGGCAAGCCAAGCCGGGCACCAGCAGCCGCGGTCATTCGGCAATGGTTTGATTGTGCGGCACCAACGGTGACTAATGATTTCGCCCCGTTTTCAACTGCTTGGCCACAAAGAAACTCGAGTTTGCGTGCCTTGTTGCCGCCAACGCCCAGACCAGTGAGGTCGTCACGCTTGACCCACAGATTGGCACCACTGGCAAGTTTGCCGCCAGCTTCTAGCGGCGTGGGCAAAGTTGCCAAGGTGACGCGGCTTATTTTTGGTCTCGCCATGCAACGCCTTCTGGCCAACGACCGATGCCACCATTTTCGAGCAACATTCCAGTCAGTGCTCGATCTGTGTGGTGTGCACGCCACAACAACATTTCTTGTGCCAGGGGCAGCACGCGACTGGCATCGGTGAAAGTCGTGCGCCACGTCGGGTCATGGGCCAGGTCAAAGGCCAACCACGAGCCGTCGCCGAATTGAACATATGCGGCATCATTCGTGCGTCGCACGGCCAAATTTTGGCGCTCGAGTCGACCATCGCGCGGCCAATTGTGGGCGGCCCCGTCGGTCGAGTCGTCTATATATATGTGTCGCCAGTCGTATTCATATGAAGCGGCATTGCGCCAACGTTTTGGCTCATCGCCGCGTAAAAAATCGGTCAGGGGTTGACCGTCGCATTGCAGTGGTACCGGCATTCCGATGGCTTCGGCGATTGTCGGCATAATGTCGACGTTCTCGGTGAAATGATTAATTGTCATGCCGTGCGTCTGTGGATTCTTTGGGTCGCGGATGATGCCAATGACGTGGTAGCTGACGTCGAAGAAACCGAGCTTTTCTTTTAATCCGTGGTCGCCGAGTTGGTCGCCGTGGTCGGCTGTGATCACGATCAATGTGTTTTGCCAATCACCACGTTCGCGAAGTTTCGCAACGACGCGACCCATATGGTGGTCGACTTCGCCGATCATGCCGTAATATTGCGCGCGCATCTCACGCAAAGCCGACTCTGTCTTTGGTGCAGCGGTGCCTTCGAGTTTCATCGCCGCATCATGAAGCGGATGGCGATTTTCGCTGGCTGAGATCGGCAAGTCGACGTCATCGGGTAAGTATTGCTTCGACCACCGTCCTGCGGCCGTGTATGGCGGATGAGGTCGCAGATAACTGAGGTGGGTGAACCACGGCTTTTTTGAATCTTGTTGATCAAGCCAAGCAAAAAATTCATTCGTCAAAAATGTCGAGATGCTCAAGTCTTCGTGTCGCTCAGGTTCGGTGCGCAAAGCATTGTTGTAGTCGCCATTCAGATCGAACCCATTTTGTTTCAAGTGTTCGAGCCACGGGGGATATGGCTCTGACAGATTCAAGATTCGTTTGAAACCCGGCAGCACTTCTTGATAAGTCGAGAGTCGTGGGTCATGTTGTGAAATCGTCACTCGCGGGTCAACACCTTGGTCTGTGTAGCCAAAAATTGTAGGCTCATAGCCCGCACGCAAAGCCATGCGCGCCACATTGTCGAAGCGATCGTCGAGCGGTGTGCCGTTGGCGACGACACGGTGATTCATTTGATATGTACCCGTATACAAACTTGCTCGACCGGGCGAGCATGGTGCCGCCTGGCTGAAATGTTTCGCCAACCGCACACCGTTTTTTGCTAGTTCGTCGAGATTCGGTGTGCGAACCACTTCGTGTCCTGCCGATGAAAGACAATCGCCTCGAAACTGGTCGAGTGTGATCAGCAAAACGTTTGGCTTCATAATTCGCAGATTACTACTTGCAAGAAAATTAGTCTTGCGCTGCGGCTTGTTCGCAAGCCTGCGGAGATGCTTTGATCACACGATTCTTTGCTGAGATCGGCGATTTGTTTATGCCCTTGCGCCACGCATCTAAAAATCTCCAGGGCCAAATTTCGCCCTGCAAAACTTGAATTTCATTTTGAGGGCAGATTCGAGAAATACCAAAGTGGGTGTGACATTTGGTGATGCGGGCGTTGCCTGATGAACCCATGACGCCAATCCATTGGCCCGGCTCAACTCTCTCGCCACGCTTTACTTTGACGCGACCGAGATGAGAAAAGAAATAGCGCACTCGATCGTCGCCATGAAGTGTGATTGTCAGCCCACCACGAGTGCCTGGTGCATCGATTTCTTTTATCCAAAGATCCTTTGTTTGCACGTCAAAAACAGTTGCCGAGGTTGGCGCAAGCACGTGTGCATAGCACCCGTGCACATCGGTTGCCGGATATTCCAGATGGTCTCGCGAATATGTAACCGGCACTTTCGAGAATGGAAAGACATATTCAATTTCGTTCTTTTCTGACGTGTCTTCAGTGCTCGCAGTCGCAACTGACGCAAAAGTGACGAGACTAGTGATTATCAGTGCAGCTAGTCGGCTGAATATCGACAAGCTGCTGAGACTATTTTTCTTTTGATAAAACTTCATTTGCGCGTTGCACCAATAGTTCGCGCTCTTGGTCGGAAAGGGGTCGAGAAGTTCTGACGTTTAGTTCGACGTGGTCACCTTCGCCGGCTGCTTGAATGTCGTCCACGAACAAAACAGTTGTCAGGCCCTTTGTACCCGCGAGGTCGCGCATCGTGTTTGAGACCGTGCTAAAACTGGCGCCACTCGAGGCGATATTCATTTCAAGTTTTGTGGTTACGGGCTCTTGGCTGAGGTTGCGAACGCTTGAAAGCGAACTGTGGGGAATGTGCACGGTGCTCACGCCATCGCGCAGACGAGTTGTCACCATACCCACATGTTCGACAAAACCGTGGACTGGTTTTTGCCAGCCGAGTTCGGCTTCGATTTCGTCGCCAACGCCGTAGCGATCTTCGAGCAAAACAGCCAGACCAGTTAAATAGTCGTTGACTCGATGCTGGCCACCGACGGCGAGACCTGCACCAAGAAAGCCGGCGCTCGACAAAAAGAAAGCGGCGTTCAAGTCGAGAATGTTGAAAACAGCAATCAACGCGATGATCCATGCACCAAGGCTCACAAAATGGTGAAGCATGCGGGTGGCAGCGTCGATGCGCTGGCGACGACGATGTTCGCTGCCTTCAACCGTTTCTGCACCCACGCGACGCACGCTGTTGCGCCACCATTTTGGCGCATTGGTCGAGGCTCTGTCGGCTATGCGCCGCACAGTCGTGCGCAAGATCGCATATGAAATTCGCGTGAAAATGAAACAGCCAACAACAACGAGAATTGCGACAACTGGTCTCGTTAAAAACCTCGTGAGGCCCGATTCTTCTTCGGCTTGCTTGGCAAAGAACACGATTGACAACATTGGTGTAAACATCTCCATCTAGTGTGCCTCACTTTTCTGTGGGCCACGCACCACTAATGTTAAAAAGGTGAAACTAGCGAAGATTTTGGCGGGTTTTTTGATCGTTGTAACTGCTGGTTGCGGCGCACAATCGGCTTCGCAATATGCCACAGAAACATCAAATGTGTCAGAAGTGACACAAAGTTCAGAACCCGAAGTTACTGAAACCACCGACGAGACCGAGTCAACCGAGTCAACCGAGACAACCGAGTTGTCCACCACTACTACGGCTTCGACCACGACCACCACAACGACGACCCTTCCGCCGACGACCACAACCGTTCTCGACACGTTGTGCGTGAAGTTGACCCAGTGTCAGTTCGCAAATCTGGTTGGGGTTGACTTCTCGAGACTGCAACTTGATTTTCAGAACTTCAGTGTCGCCAGCTTGACGGGGGCAAGTTTTGCGGGAGCAAACTTGGCAAAGTCGTTGTTCATTCGGGCTGATTTGTCGAATGTGAATTTCACGGGAGCAAATCTCACGGGTGTTGACTTCACGGCGGCAAACATGACCGGGGCCAACATGGAAGGTGCAAATCTAACCGACGCCATTTTTTGCGATGTAGATCTCAATACTTTGTTGGGGGCCACCAAAACGCAAACTGACAAAATCAAGAAATTCAAATCAAAAGGCAAAATTTACTGTCCGTAAACTCGACGACTTTAAAGTTTGTAAGTGCGACCTAACAAAATTTCTTGATTAGTCATACCTGACATAGTGCCCAAAATTACGGGCTCATCAGACACTTTTTTAGTTTGCTGAACAACTATCCGAGTTAAGTTTTTCTCAAGCAACTGAGAAAGGCGCAAAATGACTTCGGAAATGATCCCTGAAAAAACAACACAGATTGATTCAAACGAAAGTTCATGGACTCGCGGCTTGACTGCGATGATGCTCGCAGCAATAGCCATGTCTACTGTCGTTCTCGGGGTCGTTGCGATAGTGGCGATGACTAAATCAGACTCTGGCTCGACAGTCGCAAGTGAGTTGCCAACGACAGTTTCTGTCGAGCTCTCTGAATTTCAAATTGCTATGTCGACCTCGACGGTGCGACCTGGAGACATCACATTTCAGGTCAAAAATAATGGCAATGTCGCACATAATTTTTCGATTGCGAAGTTGAAACTCCGCACAGAGATGTTGAATCCGGGGCAAGCCGAAACTGTTGTCGCTAAAGATGTTGCGGCAGGCACATATGAAGTGGTCTGCGAAGTTTCGGGTCACCCCGAAGCAGGGATGAAAGCGACCTTGACAATCTCGCCAGATGCACCAAGCACCCACGAAATGTCAATGGCCAGTGGTGATGGTTCAATGGGCGCGACAATGACGTGGCAACAAATGGATGCCAAAATGGAGGAAGTCGCCCTCAAATTTCCTGCAAAGACCGACGGCGTGGGCAATGCTGAACTGGCACCGATTATCACCGATGATGGCTACAAGGTTTTCAATATCACCGCGTCGATCATCAAATGGGAAGTCGAGCCGGGCAAATTTGTCGAAGGTTGGGCATACAACGGACAAATACCCGGGCCGATCTTGCGCGCGAACGTTGGCGACAAGGTTCGAATTATTCTCAAAAACGATCTGCCAGAATCAACCTCGCTGCACTTGCACGGTGTGCGAGTGCCAAACTCAATGGACGGAGTCGATCCGTATACGCAAAAACCAATAGAGCCGGGCGAAAGTTTCAAATATGAGTTCACTGCGCTAGAGCCCGCGGTGGGCATGTATCACTCACATCACAACGCACAAGTTCAGGTGCCAAATGGTTTGGCTGGTGCTCTATTGATCGGCGATTGGAAAGCACTTGGCATGCAAGCAGCAAACGGTCGTCTTGCAGACACCGATGGAAAAGTTGACCAAGAAGTCGTGATGGTTCTCAACGACTCGGGGACGATTGGCTTGTCGCTTAACGGCAAGTCTTTTCCGGCGACGTCGCCTTACACGATGAAAGTGGGCGAGACGATGCTCGTGCACTATTACAACGAGGGCAGTGTGACTCACCCGATGCATTTGCACCAACCATCCGGGTTGGTCGTCGCACACGATGGTGCGCCACTCGAATATCCGTTCTGGGCCGACACGTTGAACGTGGCGCCCGGCGAGCGCTGGACTGTTGCATACACGGCCAAAGACGCCGGCGTTTGGGCTTGGCACTGTCACATTTTGACGCACGCCGAAACGCCGTCAGGCATGCGTTATATGGTCACTGCGGTCATCGTCGCCGACAAATAAAAAGAGATCGCCGCATTTCGCTTTGATGCGACCATCGGGTTAGGTTTGAGAGAACTTAGTTCGGTGGGGGTCGAAATGAGTGTGGCCATTCCTGGTTCGATTGACGATGTAAACGCAGATTGGCTCGCCGAGGCGACAGGCCTAGACATCAAGACAGCCGATATCGGCATTATCGGGGTGGGTGTCGGTGTGGCAAGCGCGGTGTATCGCGCAAAGTTAACTGGCAACAACTGCCCAGCAAGCGTGATCGTGAAATTGCCCGCGCTCGACGAGGCCGCGGTATTCACCTCAACAATTTTGCGAATGTATATTCGCGAAGTTCGATTTTTCAAATCTTTGGCCAAAGAATGCCCAGTGATAACACCTCACTCTTACTATGGCGACGTCAACGAAGAGACAAGTCAATTTGCGATGGTGCTAGAAGATCTCGCCGGCCATCGAATAATCGACCAGACGGTTGGCATAACGATTGATGATGCGCGCCGCGCAGTTGATGCCCTAGCAAAAATTCACGCCAAGTGGTGGGGGCGTGCCGATGGTTTGGCGGCCGACGGCACGACGATTCCTTTTAGCGATCCGATTTACCCTGCGGTGTTGCCGATCGTCTTTGCAGAAGGTTGGGAGAAAGTAAAGAAAGAGCTTGATCTCACAGAGTCGATCATGAAAGTTGGCGAAAAATTCGCCCCAGCAATCGGCGGTTTGATGTCATCGTTGATGGACGGAGTTACGACTTTGGCCCATGGCGACTTTCGTGCCGACAACATGATGTTCACCAAGAACAACGATTTCATTCTCTATGACTTTCAATTGATCGGAACAGGCTCGGGGGCATATGACTTGGCCTACTTCTTGACGCAAAGTCTGACACCTGAAGACGCCAGCAAATATGAGCGCGAGTTGTTCGAGCGATGGCTCGAAGGTTTGCGCGCAAATGGCGTAACCGACATAGACCGTGAACGACTTTGGCTGCAGTATCGCGGCACGGCATTGTTTTGTTTGGTCTACCCAGTTGTGGCGAGTCGCGGAATGGACCTCAACGAGCCACGCTCGCGATCATTGATAGAAACGATGAACTCTCGCTTTGAGCGAGCGTTTCACGAATTGGATCTTGCTAAATTGATCTGACAAATGGAATTGATACTTGTTCGGCACGGTTTGCCGTTGCGCCGAGAAGTTGTCGAGGGCCCCGCCGACCCAGAACTATCGCCGGAGGGTCTTGAGCAGGCTGAGCGTCTCGCAGATTATTTGTCGTCTGAAGAAGTCGCCGCTATTTATTCGAGTCCGATGAAGCGGGCAGTTCAAACCGCCGAACCATTGGCTTCCAAGACGAAGCTTCCTATTGTGATCGTCGATGACGTCGCCGAATATGACCGAATGTCAAATGAATATATTCCCATTGAAGAATTGCGGGCCGCCAACGACGAGAGATGGCAGAAACTCGTGGCTGGTGAGTGGCAATCTGACTCAGACACCTTAGAGAGTTTTCGTCATCGCGTAATTTCGAGTCTTGAAAACTTGATTAGTCAGCACGCGTCGCAACGAATAGTCGTTACTTGTCACGGGGGTGTGATCAATCAATATTTGGCCCACATTTTGGGCATCACGACCGAGCGCGGATTTTTTTATCCGCAATATACGTCGATACATCGTGTCGTGGCATCGCAGAACGGTTTGCGATCGGTGGGTTCGCTGAACGAAATCGCCCACCTGCGTTGATCGCGCGCGACTAGTTGCGCAAAAGTGGCGCGGTCAGGCATGTTGGCCCGCCGTCACCTTTGACAGCGACATTTTCGCCGTTAAAGATGTGCACGTTCACGCCAGACTCACGAAGTTTGCCCTCGATTTCGGGGTTACCAGCGGCTAAGACAACGACGTCTGGCGCCACCGTCAAAATGTTTGCACCTTGTGTATGAACTTCGGTGTCGTTGACGGTTAGCCAAGAGATATCACGTGATTTGAGAAACTCGAGCAAGCGAATCGGGGCGAGGGGTTCATAGACGACTGCCCGCGAATGACTGATGGGCGAGAGTACCGACATCAAATGCAAAACTGCGCTTGGGCCTTGAAAGTGAGGCAGGTCAAAGGCATGAACTTCGACGCCAAATGGTTCGAGCATTTTTGTAATTTGTGCGATGCCTTCGCCATTGGTTCGATAGCCGTGGCCGATCAAAAGGGTTTTAGCGTCGAGCCACACTTTGTCGCCACCGTCGGCGATCGCTGATCCGGTGAGTTCACCCAAAATTGGCACACCGATGCGCTCGAGGTCGTTGCGAATTTGTGCTGGTTCGGGTTGACGAATTTTTTTGCCCATCTGCAACAAGATTGCGCCATGTGGCGTCATGATCATCGGGTCGTGCATATACACGGCATCGACCAAGCCATCGACGGCGCTTGCAACGTGAACTTTGCATCCGAGTTTTTCGAGCAATTGCACGAATTCTTCGTGTTCGCGCACCAGAGCCTTGCGGTCGGGCTCACGCCACTGGGCATCGGCGACAAAATTTCCAACAATTGTTGGCGTGCGAACAAGCACATGCTCCAGTTTCGAGACCATATCTGGCGTGCCCCACATGATTTTCAACGCTACGTCCAAATGATTAACATTTGCGCAATGGGTCAAACATCTGGTCTTGGCACTTCGACTAATCCATTTTTGTCTGGCAACTTGGCGCCAGTCGACACCGAGACAACCGCCTTTGATTTGCGTGTGGAGGGCAATTTGCCAACAGAATTAAACGGGCGTTATTTGCGCAATGGACCAAACCCGATAGGTCAAGTCGACCCAGAAAAATATCACTGGTTTTTGGGTTCGGGCATGGTGCACGGCGTGCGTTTGAAAGATGGAAAGGCCGAGTGGTATCGCAACCGCTGGGTTCGTGACCGAAATGTCGCAAAGCGCCTTGGTGAAGTGTCGCCACCCTCAGATTGGCCGGCCGATCATGCGCAATTTTCATCGAACACAAATGTGATTGGGCACGCTGGCGCAATTTTGGCGCTGGTCGAAGGCGGGTCGCCTCCGATTGAGATGAATAATGAACTTGAAACAGTTCGTGTGTCGAGTTTTGCCGGCACGCTGCCGCAGGCTTTTTCAGCGCACCCCAAGCGCGACCCAAAAACAGGCGAACTGCATGTGATGACCTATTGGTGGGGTTGGGGCAATCAGGTGCAATATCTGGTTGTCGGTGTAGACGGAAAAGTACGACGCACCGTCGATATCGCGCTGCCTGGTGGCCCGATGATGCACGATTGTGCGATCACTGAAAAATATATTTTGATTTTTGACCTGCCGTGTCTGTTTAATCTCGATACGGCGATTTCGGGGGGATCGTTTCCGTATATATGGAACGCCGATTACGTGCCGCGCATCGGTTTGCTTCCGCGCGAAGGCGAAGCCGTCGACATCAAGTGGGTGGAAATTGACAGTTGCTATATTTTTCACCCACTCAACGCCTATGACTTGCCAGATGGCACCGTGGTGTTGGACGCAGCGCGTCACGAAAAGATGTTCGATGTCGAACAGCGGGGCCCAAACGAGGGTTATCCGACGCTCGATCGCTGGGTGCTCAACCCAAAAACTGGAAAATCAAGCGTGCAGAGACTCGATGATCGTCCACAAGAGTTTCCGAGAATGAACGAATCGTTGATCGGGCACAAACACAATTTTGGCTACCTTGCTGGCATCTCAGAGGTTTTCGTTCAGGCAGATTTGATCAAACAAGATCTCGCCAAGCAACAAACCCAGGTGCGCCACGATGGCCCCAATTTTGGTTACGGCGAGCCTGTGTTCGTGGCGCGAGAGAACTCAAAGTCAGAAGACGACGGTTTCGTCATGGCATTTCGCCACAACACCGACACCGACTTGTCAGACTTGGTGGTGCTTGACGCCCAAGATTTTTGCGGCGAGCCGGTGGCTATTGTGCATTTGCCGGCACGCGTGCCAAACGGGTTTCATGGCAACTGGATTGCTGACTGACGACCAAGTTTCAGGCCCGAAAGCTTTTTCCGGCGCGAACTTGTGCGGCGTAGAGCGAATTGTTTTTCATCAGTTGATCGTGGGTGCCTTGTTCGGCGATGACACCGTTATCAAGCACGACAATGCGATCGGCATCACGAATCGTTGAAAGTCTGTGTGCGATAACCAACGAGGTGCGATTTTTCATCGCCGCATCTAATGCATTTTGCACGAGAACCTCGCTTTCGTTGTCAAGATGGCTTGTTGCCTCATCCAAAATCATCACTGCCGGGTTCTTTAGCAACAAGCGTGCGATCGCCAGTCGTTGCTTTTCGCCACCAGAGAGGCGATAACCACGCTCGCCGACAATCGTGTCATAACCGTCTGGCAACGAAGCGATGACTTCATGAATCTTGGCAGCCCGACAAGCCTCGATAATTTGTGCCTCTGTTGCATTGGGCATTGCATAGAGCAGGTTCGACCTGACAGATTCGTGGAACATGTGAGAGTCTTGCGAGACCACGCCGATTGCCGCGCGCAACGAACTATTGGTCAGGTCGCGCACGTCTTTGCCATCTAGGCGAACGCTTCCTCGGGTTACGTCGTAAAGTCTGGCAACCAACATCGCCATAGTGGTCTTGCCACTGCCACTCGAACCGACAATTGCCACAGTCTCGCCAGCCGAAATGTTTAGAGACACATCGGCGAGCACATCGACATCGGGGTCTGTGCCTTGCATGATTCCGCTTAGTTCGAGAGAACCAATCGACACACTCGCACCTGGCGGATATCTAAACCAAACATTTTCGAATGCGATCTCGCCGCGTGGGTTGACGATGTCGACAGCGCCGATGCGGTCTTTTATCGCAACCGGGGCGTCTAAAACTTCGAATACACGCTCGAAACTGACGAGCGCCGTGAGCACTTCTAGCCTGGCATTGGTCAGACCTGTGAGTGGTTGATAAATGCGCTGAACGAATGCGGCCATGGCCACGAGCGTGCCAATTGTGATGCCGCCCGAAACCACCATGAACGCGCCGACGCCGTAGATTGCCACGGCCCCGAGAGCGCCGACTAGACCGAGTGCGACAAAAAATATGCGACCATACATCGCGGCTTTGACCCCGATGTCGCGCACGCGCGAAGCCCGTGAACCAAAAGCACTCACTTCTTCTTTGTGTCGGCCAAAAAGTTTGACCAGCAAAGCCCCCGAGACATTAAATCTCTCGGTCATCTGGGTGTTCATCGAAGCGTTCAGACCCATTTGTTCGCGCGAGATTTCTTGCAGTCGTGTTCCGACGCGTTTGGCCGGAACGATGAACACGGGCAAAACAATCAGAGCGAGCAGCGTCAAGCGCCACTCGAGTGCGATCATTGCGGCGAGCGTGGTGGTGAATATCACCAGATTTGAAACCGCGCTACCCAGAGTTCCTGTGACGGCGGTTTGAGCACCAACCACGTCGTTATTAAGTCGACTAATCAAGGCCCCGGTTTGGGTGCGCGTGAAAAATGCGATCGGCATATTTTGAACTTTGTCGAAGAGCGCTACGCGTAGGTCGTAAATCAGACCTTCGCCAATTCGTGCCGAATACCAGCGCTGAACAATTTGCAACACCGAATCGCCCAGAGCGACAACCACAAGCACCACGGTCAGGGTGACGATTCGTCGCTTGTCGGAATCGGGTATTGCTTCGTCGACGATGAGGCGAAACATCAGGGGTGGCACGAGAGCAATCAGTGAAGAAAAGACAATGGTGGCGAGAAATCCGAGAATCGATAGGCGATAAGGGCGAGCGAACCGCCAGACTCGACGCACCGAGGTCTTGCCGATTTTTGAGCCAGCAACTTCGGCTTTGTCTCGTGGAATCAGTTGATGTGGATGCACGCAGTCAGGCTACGGAGTCAAAGCGCGCTCGGAGGGACTTGAACCCCCAACCCTTTGATCCGAAGTCAAATGCTCTATCCGTTGAGCTACGAGCGCTGGTGATGACAATGATAACTGCAAAACATGACCAGAAAATCTCAACTTTTCTGATGAGAGGCATCTAGGAAGAGCAGGCTATTTTTTGTGTCGGGGGTGTTCGTGAAAAACGAATTCAAAGGCACGATCGGTCGCACGTTCGAAGACTCGACGCCGTGGTGGCCGCCATTAACGACTCCACCTGAAGGCTCGCCGAATGTTCTAGTG
>CAYOVI010000009.1:0-9702 GCA_964407365.1 uncultured Ferrithrix sp. | reverse complement strand
TTGCTCGACGACGTCGGCTACGCACAATTTGGTTGTTACGGCTCTGACATCGCCACGCCAACTTTTGACAGGCTTGCCAGCAACGGTTTGCGTTACAGCAATTATCACACGACGGCACTTTGTTCACCCACGCGCGCCGCACTGTTGACGGGTCGCAACCCGCACAGCGTGGGCATGGGTCGCGTGGCTGACATCGTTTCTGGATTTCCTGGTTACAACTCGATAATGCCGGCGAGCGCCGGAATGATTTCTGAAATTTTGGTGCGCAACGGTTATGCGACGTATCTGCTTGGCAAATGGCATCTGTCGCCACAAGGCGAAAATCAAATGGGCTCGACGCGCGAGCGATGGCCACTGGGTCGGGGCTTCGAGCGTTTCTATGGTTTTTTGGGTGGCGAAACCGACCAATATCACCCCGATTTGGTTTATGACAATCATCAAGTCGACCCACCGCGCACACCTGAGCAGGGTTATCACATCACCGAAGATCTAGCCGACAAAGCCGAATTATTTATCAACGACTTGCGTGCGGCGCACCCAGAAAAACCGTTTTTCATGTGGTTTGCACCAGGTGCGTGCCACGCCCCGCATCAAGCACCGAAAAGTTTCATTGATGCTTATCGTGGCAAGTTCGACTTGGGTTGGGATTTATGGCGTGAAGAGGTTTTCGCGCGCCAGAAAAAGTCAGGCCTATTGCCGAGCGACACGGTTCTAAGTGAGCGTCCGCATTGGGTGCCAGAGTGGGCGACTTTGAGTGCCGACGAAAAGAAACTTTATGGGCGAATGATGGAGGTTTATGCCGGCTTTTTGACCCACACAGATGCCCAAGTTGGCAGAGTAATCAAACACATCGAATCGATGGGCGAACTTGACAACACGATCGTGCTAGTGATGAGCGACAACGGGGCTAGTTCTGAAGGTGGACCAAAAGGTTCTTTCAATGAAATGTTCTATTTCAATTTCATGCCTGAAAGCCTTGAAGAAAACATCAAGCGAATCGATCTGCTTGGCACGCCCGAAGCACACAATCACTATCCGTGGGGCTGGGCTTGGGCTGGCAACACACCTTTTAAGCGATGGAAACGAGAAACACATGAAGGCGGCGTGACAGATCCACTAATCGTGCACTGGCCAAAGAAACTTGCCGCCAAAGGTGAGGTGCGAACGCAATTTTTGCACTCGGTCGATGTGATGCCGACGCTTCTCGAGCTGATAGGCATTGAGCCCCCAACACATATTGCCGGTGTCGAACAACAACCAATCGAGGGAGTTAGTTTTGCCCACACACTCGGCGATGCCAAAGCGCCAAGCAAACATGTGACGCAATGTTACGAAATGCTCGGCTCACGGGCGCTTTATCACGACGGTTGGAAAGCGGTCGTGTTTCATCAGTTGCCCGGTTTGCCGGGCGCGCCAAGTTATGACGGTTCTGACCCGAATATAAGTTTTGATGTCGAACAGTGGGAGCTCTATCACGTTGAAAAAGACATCGCAGAAACCAATGATTTGGCTCGTGAGCATCCTGAAAAATTGCAGGAGATGATTGCGTTGTGGTGGGAGCTTGCCGCCAAGCAACAAATTTTGCCCCTAAATAATCAGCCGGGAAAATTCGGTGACAAGCGATATCGCCAAGAACGCTATGAATATCGACCTGGCATTGGCTCGATACCGCCCCTGGTTGCACCGAATTTGCGCAATAGATCATTTGAGATTTTGGCAGAAGTAAATGTTCCTCCGACCGGTGTTGAAGGTGCGATCATCGCTCAAGGCAGCGGTGCGGGTGGCTATGCAGTTTATGTAAAAGAAAAAAGATTGCACTACGTACACAACTTTTTGGATCTTTATTATTTCTCGGTAGCTGCAGAAGTCGACTTGCCATTAGGACAACACACACTGCGCGTCGTTTTCACCTCAACGGGTCGTTTCAAAGGTGAAGTGAGCCTCTTTTACGACGATCTTCCGGTTGGTTCAGGTTCAATTCCGGCAACGGTGCCCGTATTTTTTGGTGTGTTTGGTTTGACCGTGGGATATCTGCGGGGATCATCGGTGATTCGCGGGGTTCAATCTCCATTTGCGTTCACCGATGCGGCGTTGCACCGTGTGATTGTTGCGCCAGAGGGTCGCTCGTGGCGCGACCCTGACGGAGACCAGCGCGTGGCCTCAGCCACGCAATAGTTGAAAATGCGGACGTCGCAAACCGTGCGACAGTTGCATTGTAAGTTGTGTCGATGACCAATCGCGAGGCGTTGCTCTCGAAATCAAACTTTTTGCTCGGGTGTGATTGCCCGGTGAAACTCAAATATTTCAAGTTGGGCTATCCGTCCATTAACGATGCGAATTCATTTCTCGAGTTTTTTGCTGATGGTGGTTTCATGGTCGAAGCCTTGGCGCGGGCATTGTTCGACAATGGTGTTTGGGTCGTGCCTCAGCCAAATGAAACACCAGAGCAGGCCACGGCTCGGCTTATGTCGGCGCCAGGCGACGGCGTCTGGTTTGAGCCGACGTTTGTGGTCGAGGGCATGTTGGTGCGAGTCGACATTTTGCAGCGCAAAGGCGAAGTTTTGCGACTTATCGAGGTCAAGGCGGCAAGTTTTGACTCGATTGCCGACCCGAAACCATTTCGTGGCAAGCAGGGTGGAATTCTCAGTGATTGGCAAGACTATTTGTTAGACATCACATTTCAGACCAACGTGCTTGAACTGGCGTTTCCTGAAATGAAAGTCGAGCCCGAATTGTGTCTTGTTGATAAGGCCAAAACTTGTCACGAAGAAGCAATTTTCAACAAAGTTGAATTGATCACCGACAAAGACCCAGGCAGTACCGGGCCGCGAGCGATGTACAAAGGCGATGTTGCAGCGTTGCGCAACCAGCATTTTTTGGGCTTTCTAAACGTGCGCCTCGAAGTCGACGAGTTGATTGCCACGGTGCGATCGCGGTCAAAGTCTCTATCGAAAATTTCTGCTGACCCAAATGTTGCCCTTGAACCACCGCTTGGCAGCAAATGCCGTGATTGTCAATATCGCAATTTGGGCAACCTACGCAACGGCTTTGGGCAATGTTGGGGTGATCTCGCAACGGGCTCCCCACACGTTGTTGATTTGTTCAAAATCGGCTTTTTGGCCGATGTGTCAGGCAACAGTAAAGAGGGTCTCAATTGGTTGATCAAAAATGGCATCTCGAAACTTGTCGATATACCCCCAAAACTAATTGACAAAACCAAATCGACAGGCAAGCGGCAAATTCGACAACTCGAGTGCACACGAACAGGCTCCGAGTGGGTCGACCCAGTGCTAAAAGATGAACTCGACTCATGTGAATATCCGCTTCACTTTGTCGACTTCGAAACCTCACGATTGGCCGTGCCATATCACAAAGGCATGCAACCTTACGAGCAGATTGCCTTTCAATTTAGTTGCCACACAATCTTGAAGCCCGGTGACAAAGAGTTGCAACACACCGAGTGGATAAACGTCGAAGATGCCTTTCCGAGTTTTAGTTTTGCGAGCGCATTGCGAGACGCCGTGGGTGAAACTGGCACGATTTTCGTGTGGAGCAACTTCGAACAGACGACACTGCGTGACATTCGTCGTCAGATGACGAGCTACAACCATGCCGACAAAAAAATCGCCGCGTGGATTGACGCGATCGTGCCCGACCGAAAAGAAGGGGGAAGAGTGCAAGACTTGCTCGAACTCTGCGGCGAGCACTACTACCACCCGAAAATGGGCGGGAGTCTGAGCATTAAATATGTGTTGCCCGCTATTTGGGGAAGCAATGAAGAACTCTGGCGTGACCCGTGGTTTGCAAAATATTTTCGCGAGAGCCTTGATGGAGCACTCGACCCCTACAGCGCGTTGACTGGTTTGATTTTAGAAGCCGAACGCAACAACCTTGCCGACGACGTGGCCAAAGAGACCGCAGTCGAAGCGGTGCGCGACGGCATAGGCGCGATGCGAAGTTATCAAGAAATGATGTATGGCCTAAGTCGAAGTGACGCCAAACATCGCGATGCCGTCAAAAAAATGCTCTTGCAATATTGCGAACTCGACACCGCAGCCATGGTGATTATCTGGAAACACTGGATGTCGCGATTGAGTGGCGCAAATTAACTATTTGACTCGCATTACCCGAAACGGGTCGCCAACTTTCAAATAGTTTTCATAGACCTCGGGCAGTTCGGTGCGCAGTCGTTTGACGTCTAGGGCTTGTTTGCCAGATTGTTCGCGCCAAGTGACGACCTGCTCTCCGTCGAGCAGACCAATTTCGTTTTCGAGCAGCAAGCGCGCGAGTTCGTCTTTGGCGATCGTCTCTTGTTTCTCGGCTTGACGCCTGGCTTCACGGGCTTCGCGAATGTTTGCGAGTATCGCACGCGCCGATTCGGGCAGTTCAATTGCAGTCGGCGTGGCACGATAGAGCGACGAGATTTGGTTCGCACTGAACTGATTTATTTCAGAGTCGGCACGTGCGCCAGAGTCGACGAGTGCGCCGAAGCGCTCTGCCTCGGCCCAGAGTTGGTCGATGGCTTCTTGGTTGCGCGGCAATTCGACGAAACTGATGCGAAGATCACGGTCAAGAACGATGAAAAATAGAGGCACATTCAGCACCGATTGCTGGGCCCAACCCTGCCAACGCCACTCGAAAGGCAGGTCGTCAGCAGTGTGCACGCTGTATCTAGAAGTCGTTTTTGCCTCGACGCCAATAGTTGGACATTCTTCGTTGTCGACACCATCTTTTGAAATTGTGAATCGGCCAGCGCGATACATGACAGATGGAGTGAACACATTGACGCCCAAGAGATGCGAGGCTTCTTCAAGCAAGGCGGGCTCAAGAACGTTGCCTCGGCGAAAAACTGGTTTGTCTTCTTCGACCGTCGGGTCGACGCTTTTGTCATAGAACAGGTCTGACCGAGTCGAATAAGGTGAAGCGCCCATGAGCGCTGGTGCGTCAGAAGCACCGAAAGTGCAACGACCATTGCTGTCGCGCCAGCGAAGACGAAGCCAATCTTGGCTGCCGTGTTTTGGCTTTGTGATTCGCTCGTATTTGACCTGGTTTTCAGCGACTTTATTCATTTGTTGTTTTCTCTGTTTCTTTTTGGGGAAGGGTCATCTTCGCCCAAGGGTGTTACAGAGTTGGCGTGCGTTTTGCCCACGGTTGGGCGGTCTCAAGTTGTGATGCGACACGAATCAGCAAATCTTCACGTCCGTAAGCTGCGACAATCTGCACACCTACCGGAATGCCATCGCTGGTCCATTGAAGTGGCACGTTGATTGCTGGCTGACCAGAGGTATTGAATGGCGGTGTCAGCGGAATCCAATCGCCAGCGATTCGAAGTGCCGCCATCGGGTCTTCTGGCATGTTGCGAATCGTGCCGAGCGACAACGGCAGTTGCGAAGTTGTCGGCGTGATTAGAAGGTCCCAGCCGTCGGCCCACCATTGTTGCACTGCGCGGCGAAAAAGCATCGAGAGATAGACGGCCTGTGCATAGTCTGTGGCGGTTTTGCTCTTTGCATATTCAGCCATTGTCCAGTTCATTAATTCGACATCATCTTTGGTCACGGGGCGCCCGAGCATTTGGGCGAGCGTGTTCAAACCGACCGACATGTTCGTTGACCACATTGCGGTGAACTTGCCTGCAAAGTCGGCGTTGTCAAGCGCAGTCGGCCATGAGTTCTCGACACTATGACCAAGCGATTCGAGAAGTTTGCAGGTGTCGCGCACGGCCTGCACACATTCGGCATCAATTTTTGCCCCTGTCATATGGTGATCGATGTAACCGATGCGAAGTTTGCCAGGGTCGGCGCCAACTTCTTGAACATATGGTCGACTCGGCGCCGGAGCGATGACTCGGTCGCCAACTCCTGGGCCATGCACTGCGTCGAGCAAAGCCGCTGCGTCTCGTACGGTTCGCGTGACAGCAAAGTGAACGCTGAAGTTTGCCTCGTCACCAAATGGTGCGAGTGAAATGCGTCCTTGTGAGGTTTTTAGACCGACCAGACCGCAACATGCTGCAGGTATGCGTATGCTGCCGCCGCCGTCGCTGGCGTGGGCAAACGGCACGATGCCAGCGGCGACTGCTGCCGCGCTGCCACCGCTTGAACCACCCGAAGTGCGATTGACATCAAAAGGATTGCGCGTTGGGCCCCACGCCAGAGGTTCGGTCACGGGCACACTGCCGAACTCTGGTGAATTGGTTCGACCGAAAGTAATCAGGCCCGAATCTATGAATTTTTGGACAAGATTCGAATTTGACGGCGCAATGTATTTGGCATTTTTGAGCGCAATGTTGCCATTCGACATGTGTTGGCCCGCATATGGCGCACCCAAATCTTTCAATACGAACGGCACACCACCAAACTTTTTTTCGACACTTGGCTTGAATTTTTTCGCGAGTTCTCGCGCGTGGTCGAACCACGTGATATTGATCGCGTTTATCGAAGGGTTAAAGGCGCTGTAGCGCTCGATCGCCGCTTCTAGAAGTTCGCTTGCCGATACTTTGCCAGTTGCGACGAGTTCGGCTTGACCGACACCGTCGATGAATCGGGTTTGTTTTGCGATTTCAGATAACGACACATCAACAGTCTTGTCTAAATCAAGTTGGCTCGCCAAGGCAGAGTAGTTTATAAACGCAATGAATTCATCAGAAAACTCGGGCGCAAAGAGTGACGTGGCCAAAGTCGAACCAGTGAAACTTTCGGCTCGAGAGGTTATTCAAGCACCTGCAGTTAAGTCGTTTATCATCGCCAACTCGGCTCTCTATGTCGGGTTGATGCTGCAAGCTGCGACCTTGGGCAAACATATCTACGACATCACGGGTCGCGAGATAGATATTGGTCTTTTGGGCTTGGCCGAATTTCTTCCGGTGGCTTTGCTGGTCTTTGTGACTGGCACTGTGGCCGATCGCTACAACCGTCGACGTGTTGCTGTGACTGCAATGGTCGGCGAATTATTGTGCGCAGTTGCGTTGGTTTTTTATTCGCGAACTAACCCAACAAGTGTCGTGCCGATATTCGGAATCGCGATTGCCTATGGTGCATCGCGAGCATTCGTCTCGCCGGCAATGCGATCAATCGGGCCAATGATCGCCCCCGAACACGGTTTGCCCCAGATGGTTGCGATGTATTCGGCGGTTTGGACCGGAGCGATGATTGTTGGTCCGGCGATGTCGGGGTTTTTGTATGCCGCTGCTCCTTGGATTGCATATGCGACGTCTGCCGGGCTGATCGGTTTGGGCATCTTGTTGATTTCGCGAATCAAGTTGAAGATTATTTCTGCACCGACCGTCAAGACCGAAAAACCAACTTTGCATTCGGCCATGGAAGGTCTGCGATTCATACGTCGCACCCCGATTTTGTTGGCGGCAATATCGCTGGATCTTTTTGCAGTTTTGTTTGGGGGTGCAATTGCGTTGCTGCCAGTAATTGCTAAAGATCAGTTGATGGTTGGTGATGTTGCCTATGGTTGGTTGCGCGCGTCTGTGGGCATCGGCGCGGCCAGCACGGCTGCTTATTTGGCGTTCAAACCGATTCGACGAAATGTCGGCAAGGCGATGCTGATCGCAGTCGGCGTTTTTGGTTTGGGCACGGTTGTTTTGGGTCTGACCCACAATTATTGGGTCGCTTTCTTTGCAGTAATGATCCTGAGCGCCGGCGACATGATCAGCGTTTTCGTGCGGGGGGCGATCGTGCCGTTGGTGACCCCAGACGACAAACGTGGTCGGGTCTCGGCGGTCGAAAATGTTTTCATCGGGGCGACAAACGAACTCGGCGCCTTTGAGTCAGGTGCCGTGTCACAACTTGTTGGCGTCAAATCAACGGTGGTTGGCGGAGGTATTGCAACGCTCGGGATAGTCGGTATTTTTTGGTACAAATTCAAACAGCTGCGCAATATTGACACTTTTGACGAACTCTCAAAGACGTGAGATAAATGAGATAATGGACGAATGGTGCGAACTGCGTGTCCGTTAGATTGCCCCGACGCTTGTTCGCTTGAAGTCACAGTCAGCCTCGGTCGCATAACGAAAGTTGACGCTGCCCCCGCCGATGAAACTTCGAATCCACTAACAGACGGATGGATCTGCAAAAAAGTAAAGCATCATGCCGACCGCGTCTATTCGCCCGAGCGCGTAATGACGCCCCTGATTCGGGTGGGTGCCAAGGGTCGCGGTGAGTTTCGCTCAGCCACGTGGGATGAAGCACTCGATTTGATAGCCGAAAAAATCAAGTCGGCCACAAAAAAATTCGGCATCGACTCGGTTTTGCCCTATATCTACAACTCGTCTTCATCAAAACTTGAGTCGAAATATTTGACCCCTCATCTCTTTGACCGTCTCGGCGCACCCGACATTTTGCACACGATCTGTGCGGCAACATATGGTGCCGCGTGGGACCAGATGTTTGGTGAGATGTTGAGCATCGACACTCTCGATGTGGTCGATGCAAAACTTGTGGTCGTGTGGGGTGCCAACCCCGCGGCAAGCGCAACGCACCTGCTGCCGCTATTGGCCAAGGTGCAAAAGTCTGGTGGAAAACTCGTGGTTGTCGACCCACGAAAAACTGGCACCGCTTCACGGGCCGACTTGCATCTTGCTGTTCGCCCTGGCACCGATGTCGTCTTGGCCTATGCATTGGCCAACGAACTTGCGCGCACCGGCAACTTGGCAACTGAATTTCTCGAAGCCCACACGACTGGAAGCCACGAGTTTTTGAATGCGGCCAAAAATTATTCTCTTCAAGACGCAAGCACCATCTGCGACGTTTCAATCGACAAAATTCGTGAATTTTTTTCGTTGATATCTTCGATCAAGCCAGCAGTTTTGCGTATGGGTTATGGGCCCGAGCGCAATCGCAACGGAGGAAGTGGCGTTTTGGCAGTTCTCGGGCTTTGGTTGCTGACGGGCAACTTTGGCGCGCCTGGCTCTGGCATTTTGGCTTCGGCAAGTGATGGTTTTTCTATTTCTGTGTCGGCTGATTGGCCTGCGGGCGTAAATCGACCGAAGCGACGCACTTTGAACATGAATCGTGTTGGTCGAGTGCTGCGCGGCGAGCCGAATTCTTGGCCGGTGCCGGTCAAGGTCTTGTTGATTCAGGGAGCGAACCCTGCTGTCACTGCGGTCGATCAGCGGGGCATGTTGGCGGGGTTGGCAAATGAAGAAATTTTTACGGTCGTTCATGACCAAGTGATTACCGACACGGCAAAATTTGCAGATGTCGTTTTGCCGGCGACGACACATTTCGAGGTGCACGATTTAGTGGGATCTTATGGTTCATATACGGCCCAGGTGATAGCCCCAGTCATAGATCGAGTGGGCGAGTCGCGCACCAACAACGAATTCGCCATGGGTTTGGCCACGAGACTGGGTTTCAGCATCGACGAATTCAACGGTTCGCCCGCGTTCATTGCCGAAAAGATTTCGGCTCAAAAGAAACTTTCTCCTCAGTTGCGACGGGTAGGCACGACGGTTCAGTTCAAAGACACCTGGCCAACTTTTGCCGACAAGCGAGCAAGACTTTTCGATGCTAAGAGCGAACTGCCATTGCCCGTATATCGCCCACATGAAGATAAATATCCGTTGGTCTTGATTTCGCCGGCGACATCCCACACCATCAACTCGATCTTTGCCGACACCGACCCGCCGAGGGTCGCGATCTCAATGCATCCGCACGATGCCGCGCAGCGCAAATTGAGCGACGCAAAGCGTGTAAT
>CAYOVI010000008.1:0-32226 GCA_964407365.1 uncultured Ferrithrix sp. | reverse complement strand
ATCGGCACCGCGATGGGTCTTCTCGCCCACCTTGCGATTTCGTTCTTTTAACTCGAAATATGGGCGATAGAAACTTAAGCCTCGGGGGTTGAAGAAGTTGCACTAGCGGTGAGCAACGACCGCACGTCTAGCAACAAGTCTGCGACTTCACCAGTTGAAACAAGCTCACGCTGCAACATTTCACGAAGAGCTTTGTCGATTACGCCGAGCGCCTCGCTAATTACTGCTGTCTCTCGTGAGTCTGTCATTTTGTCGAGCCTTTCATTGCAATTGAACCAACTGAATTAATGAAGCGAAGGTTAGTGCTAATCACGCACTATAACTTGTCATTTAATTAATTCTGCCTGAAGCATGTGTCACGGTGCCAAAGATCTCAAATGGCGATTGAGCCCTGCTTGTGCGTAACATCACAATGTGGAACTTGAGAATAAAAACGTGGTTGTGACGGGTGGCGCAAACGGCATCGGCAAGGCTCTGGCCCAAGAGTTTCATGAACGAGGGGCTCGATTGGTGCTTGCCGACCGTGATGCAAATCTTCTGAATGAACTAGTCGACAACCTCAACAACAAACGCGTTAATTCGGCCCTCGGTGTGGTCTGTGATCTTTCCACAGAGGCTGCAAATGCCGAATTGGTCAGTAAATCGAAACAATTTCTCGGATTCATCGACCTATTTTTCGCCAATGCGGGTGTCGCCATGGGCACTGACATGTCGACTGACGAGGAAACTTGGAACATTTCATTTGACGTCAACGTGCATGCGCACCGATGGGCGGTCAAATATCTGATAGACGACTGGCTTGAAGCCGGTCACGGCTATTTTGCTAGCACGGCATCGGCTGCAGGTCTACTGACGGCTATTGGCTCTGCCCCATATTCGTTGACAAAACACGCAGCCTTGGCATTTGCCGAGTGGTTGTCGATCACTTATGGCAATCGCGGTCTCAAGGTGAGTTGCCTTTGCCCTCAAGGAGTGAACACAAACATGTTGCGCCGATCTGACCAAGCCACGGCAGCCGACAACGGCAACGTCGTGCGCGCCTCTGGTGCGGTGCTCGAACCAGAGCAAGTGGCAAAAATTGTGGTCGCTGCTTTGGCACAGGAAGTATTCATGATTTTGCCCCACCCCGAAGTTGGGCAGTTTGTCAGCAAGAAAGCCGTCGAACATGAACGCTGGCTGGCTGGCATGCGCAAACTTCAACTTCGCACACTCGGGGTCTGACCCGAAAATGCAGTCAACTTCAAAAAACAGAATCGTCGCCGCCCGCGACGTCGAGAGATACAAAACCCACGGCGTGGTGGTTTTGCGAAATGTTCTGACCCAAAAAGCGATAGACGAACTGTCGCAGTCACTCGAGCAAAATATGCAATCTCCAGGCTTATGGGCCAATGAATATGCTGCGAACTCGAAGCAGGGCAGATTTTTCGATGATTACGTCAATTGGTCGAGATTCGAGCACTATAAAACCCACGCTCTCACTGGTAGTTTGCCCCGTATCGCTTTGGAACTTATGCAGAAAAACTCTGGACGATTTTTTCATGAACACGTTCTGGTCAAAGAATCGGGCAACAATCAAGTCACCCCTTGGCACAACGATGAGCCGTATTACGGCGTCGACTCGACCAACAATGTCAGTTTGTGGGCACCCCTCGACCCGATTCCGAAAGAAATTGCCCTGCGCGCAATTTGCGGAAGCCACCGTTGGGGCAAAAAATATATTCCCCGAAAATTTGTCGACCAATCTGCATACGCCGCCAGCGCCGCAGATTACGAACCACTTCCCGACTCGCAAATTTTAGACACGGCCGCTGAAATCGAAACTTTTGAAGCAATGCCAGGAGACGTAGTTGCCTTTCATTTTCGCACCCTGCACAGCGCCCCTGCGACGACCAACTATAAGAATCGCCGTCGGGTGATCAGTTTTCGCTATGTCGACTGCGACGCGGTGTGGGCGACCCGACCTTGGAAAACTTCACCCCCACTAGAGCCATGCAACCTAAAACCAGGTGATCCGTTGAACGACGACAGATTTCCCGAAGTGCGAATCAGTTAAAACTTTTAAGCGCGCTGGCCAACTCGCGCCACTGCGCGATCGGCAACTCACCGACTTTGCCCGACAACACCTGCACCGAGACATGATTCGCCCCGGCCTGAAGATGATCTTTGATTCGCCCGACGATGGTCTCGAGTGAACCCCAGGCGACAATCGCGTCGACCATCTTGTCACTTGGCATTTTGTCGGGCCCTGCAATGTCGAACTGACTGTGCCCGAGGCGCAACAAGTTGTTGGCATAATTTGGCAAACGGTTATAAGTCAACATGTGTTTGCGCGCGATCTCTCGCGCCGACGTGGCATTCGTGTCGAACACCACGGCAATTTCGGGGGCGAGCAAGGCTTGGTCGCCCAAAATTTCACGCGCGCTAGCAGTGTGCTCTACCGGCACAAAATACGGGTGCGCCCCGAGCCCGCGCTGAGCCGAAAGTTTCAGCATTTTCGGACCCAAAGCAGCCAACACTCGACGCGGTGGGCTCGACGGAGCTGCAGCGAAATACAGCGCGTTATCCATTGCATCTAAATATTCGACCATTGCCGAATATGGCCTGGCGTAGTTGCTCTGATGAACTTTTTCCGCCAAGTGTTGATGGCTCGCGCCAATTCCCAGCAAAAATCTGTCACCAAACCTTTCGCTAAGCGTCTTCCAGCCGGCGGCCATAGTTGTGGCGCTGCGTGCGTGCATTGATGCAATGCCTGTGGCCAAAGTGAGCCTTTTGGTCGCTGACAAAAGCAGGGCACAAGATGCAAAAGGCTCACGGCCAACCGCTTCGGGCACCCAAACGCACTTGAAACCAAGTTCTTCGAGTTCGCTTGCGGCTTGTTGGGCGCGAGCCATCGGTTGCATGTCTAAATCAAAGGTCCAAATGCCGACCCGCCCCAGGCCAAAATCAAATCTTTGTTGTTGCATCGTGATTTACCATAATGCAGATTTGCCACACACATTTGACCATGAGGCGACGCGCCAAAACACGAATTTCTGCGTGGCAGTTGATTGTCGGGTTGACGATGTCGGGAATTTTGGTCTCGTGTCAACCGCCAAAAAATGAGCGATCAGATGTCGGCACGATTGTTCAAGTGGTCGATGGCGACACCGCAGTGGTCAAACTGCAGAACCAAACTGAAACTATTCGTTTGATCGGTGTCGATACACCAGAAACTGTTCATCCAACTAAGCCAGTCGAATGTTTTGGTCCACAAGCCTCGGCATTCACCAAGCTGACCCTCAAAAAAGGCGTCCGGGTCAAACTCGTGCGCGATGTCGAGCCCCGCGATAAGTACTCTCGCCTATTGGTTTATCTCTATCTCGCCGATGGCACCCTGTTCAATCAACTTTTGATAGACCGCGGCTTTGCGCGAACGCTCAGCATCGAACCGAATACGGCCATGGCTATCCAATTTGCAATCCACGAAGCCGACGCACGACACCGACGCATAGGCCTGTGGCTGTCGTGCGAAAGATAGCGTGATCTGGTGGTCAAATCACACAAGTCGCTCGTCGAAAGACTCGGGCACTCGCCACACGCGCGACTCTTGATCTTGAGTTGCGACGACCTTGGCGCGTTTCACGCGGCGAATCTCGGGGTTTACGAAGCGATGAACAAGGGTGTTGCAACTTGCGCTTCACTAATGGTGCCCGCACCTTGGTCGCGCGACGCAATCAATCGCTATGACGGCCATGACATCGGCGTCCACCTGACATTAAATGCCGAGCACGCAAATTATCGCTGGGGTTCGATAACTAATTCTGCTTCGTTGTCTTCGGGTGAAGGTGGCTTTCCACGCACCATAGACGATCTCTGGGAACATGCAGACCCCCAAGAAGTTTTGCGCGAATGTCGGGCCCAGATCGAACGGGCAATTGCGTGGGGCCTCGACCCAACGCATCTTGCCCCTCATCTGACAGCGATAACTCTGCGTCCTGAATTCTTCGACATCTATCTCGGGTTGGCCGTCGAATTTCGCCTGCCAATTCGTCTGCCAAGCTCTATCACAGAAGAGCAAGCAGGTTTTCCATTTCGCAAACTCGCTTTTGACGAGGGCGTGATTTTCCCCGATTTTTTCGATCACGACTGGCGCGCCGGCAGTCGTGAGCGGGTGATGCGTGGTCTAGAAAACTTGCAACCTGGTGTGACAGAGATGCACGTGCAGCCGTGCATCGACACGCCCGAAATTCGAGCATTGGGCGAAATCGCCCAGGGATGGATCGACGACTATGAACTCGTGGTCAATGACCACGAGATACGCGATGCAATCGAAGCAAGTGGCGCAACATTGATCGGGTTTCGCGAGTTGCGCGACTTGATGCGCGCAAACTGACGATCAATTGGCTCGAACCCCTGCAAACAAGTCGGTCTCAAAGCCGTGCACGTTTGGTGAATAGTCGCCGAGATGATGCGCGGCCAGTATCCAATCTTCGAACGGGTACACCTCGGCTAGTTCGTCGTCGCTGAGACCAAACCAAAACGGTTCGTTTTCATCTACCTGAGTTGCGTGTGCCCTCAACGCACCAGAACGCGCCCAAAAATATTGGCCCACATTCAGTTTCGTTGTGATTCTGTGGTCGAGATTCGGTCGATCAAACCACTTTTCATCAAACGGCGAAGAGCCACGCAAGCGCAACATCGCTTCGTGCACCGACTTCAAGCGCACCCGAGACCAAACGGAATAGTACATTTTCAGGGGTTGCCAAACGGGCCCGGCATTTGGATACCACGCAGCATCACCGGCGCGCGCAAACGCTAAAACACTTACGTCGTGAACTTTCAAATGATCTGGGTGCAGATAACCGCGTTGATCGTCGCTGTAAGTCACCATAACTTGTGGTTTTTCGGCGCGAATAATTTTTACCAATCTCTCTGCAGCTTCGTCTGGGTCGGACATGTGAAAACAACTGGGGTTGTGATTCGACTCGCTTTCGGCCATGCCAGAGTCTCGATAGCCAAGCATGTGAAGTTTGGTGAAACCAATAACCTCGACACTTCGTTGCAACTCTTTTGGTCGCATTTCGGTGAGCAAAGCTTTTTGGGCCGCCACATCGAGTCCATGAAAAGGCATGCCAGGTTCTTTTAGGGCAGGGTTGTTTAAGTCGCCCTCTTCTCCACCCGTGCAACAAACAAGCACGGTGCGCACGCCCATCTCGGCATAGCGGGCAAAAGTTGGCGCACCCTTCGAGGCCTCATCGTCTGGGTGTGCGTGCACGGTCAATGCACAAAGTGGGTTGCCGAACCTGTCAACCTGCTTCGGGTCACTCGTCGCGCGATTTGCGATTCTCACCTCGTGAAGGTTAGTGAGAGTTGCCGATGTTCACGATGTCGTAGTCTTGATTCAGTGCGTAAAAATCAAATCAATCGAAGTATTGGCACCACATTTGCGTTGATATTGCTTGGTGGCTCTTTGTTCGCATGCTCGCGTGACGGTCGTGTGTTGCGCGAGTCGGGGCCTGGTCAGGGCGAGTCGATAGCAATCGTCGCAACAACCGAGTCGTCAATCGCAGGTTCGGACACGGCGACATCCACCTTTGCAGTCAGCGGAACTTGGCTGGCAAGTGGCACCCTTGATCCGCGTCACACCTGTTTTGGCTCGAATATTTCTCCGGCACTCACTCTCGCAAATGTGCCCGCAGGCACCCAAAGCTTGGCGATTTCTCTACACGAAACCACCAACCCAGATCAACCACTCTGGGTGGTGGCGAACATAGACCCATCAACAACCATTATTCAAGAGGGGGGCACACCTTCTGGGGCGATTGTCGGTGCGGCATTTAATGGCGACAAAATCATGGACGGATACAGCGGTCCGTGCGTCACAGATAGTGAACTTCACGAATTTGTGCTGACTATTTATGCGCTCGGTCAGATGCTCGAGTTCGAACCAGAAACGTTGTCGCTATCTAGTTCGAAACTTTTGCTAGATGCTATTCGCGGCGCTGCTTTTGATTCGGCCGAGAGTCGCTTTTTTGTTCAAAACCCATAGTCAGCACCCAGGGTCTGCCAAGATTTACTCATAGACCAAAACATCGCATCCCTGCCGATTTCGTTATTTGAAACCGACCTTGACGCTCGCCTGGTCTCTGGCAACGATGCGTTTCGAGCTTTGGCCCTGGCAGGAGCACCGCTCGTGGTTGGAAGCGCACCATGGGTGAACGCCCAGCCTGGTGAGCGCACCGCTGCCGAGCGGGCGTGGCAATTGGCCAAGCAAACTGGCTCGCAGTTCAATTTTGCGTTTCGATTGTGGCAACCAGGTGGCCAAGCGGTTTGGATTCTGGTTTCGTTGCAGCCCAAAAGAGATTCGTCAGGTCGAATCGTTGGTTATATCGGCACGGCACACGATGTTACTCAGGCCGTGACTCGAAGGATGTTGAGCGAACAATTGATCGGTTTGCTTGACGCCTCGCATGATGCAGTCTTGGTCTTTGATCGTGCTGGCTCGCTGATGTTTGCCAACGACTACGCACAGCAACTCGTCGGCACGAACCAAACACCCGGCTTGGGCGACGCCGCCGTTCAGTCATTTATTCAGGCGATAAGAGATCAAGTACCGCGCGAACTAATTTCGAGCACGACGTCTAATCGTTGGCAAGGTGAAGTTGGTTTTCGTGGCACAGACTCGATCATGCGCACACTTGACGTGGTGTTGCAGATAGTGCGTGATTCAAACGGCGCCATCGAACACTATTCGGCGATTGCAAGAGATATAACCGAATCAAAACAGACCCAAGAAGAATTGCAACGCCAGGCAACCCATGACGCATTGACGAATCTTCCAAACCGCGTTTTGTTTTTGCGAAAACTCGCTGAGGCACTCGATCGCTCGCGCACCCTGAAGCGCGGTGTCACCGTATTGTTCGTCGACCTGGACAAGCTCAAAGACGTCAACGACACCATCGGCCATGGTGTGGGCGATCAACTTATCGTGAGCATGTCCAAGCGTCTCGTAAGTGCGACTCGACCGTCGGATGTAGTAGCACGCATTGGCGGCGACGAGTTCGTGATTCTCTGCGATGGCCTGGGTGACGAACAGATCGCAATGGACGTTGCCAACCGCATGCGGACTGCAGTAACTGGACAACAAATTCTGCAAGGTTTCGAAATTGAAACGAGCGCAAGCATCGGCATCGCCATGGCTACACCATCTTTGTTGGCCGAAATGTCGAGCGCCGACGCTGCAGTCACGCTCTTGCACCACGCCGACAGCGCGATGTATCGAGCCAAACAGCGTGGGCGTGGGCGATGCGAAATGTATAGCGAAGAGATGAGTGCAAATGCCCGAGAAAAGAGTGCGCTTAGTTCGCAACTCGAGCGAGCGCTCGCCGCCGATCAACTTTTTCTGGTCTACCAACCGATCGTTTCTACTCACAGCGGTCGCATAGCCGGGGCCGA
The DNA here is from genome assembly GCA_964407365.1 of uncultured Ferrithrix sp. Taxonomy (GTDB): domain Bacteria; phylum Actinomycetota; class Acidimicrobiia; order Acidimicrobiales; family Ilumatobacteraceae; genus BACL27. The sequence goes on along the minus strand of CAYOVI010000008.1, from coordinate 24,792 downwards.
GGCTTTGTTGCGCTGGCAACATCCTGATCGCGGGGTGCTTACACCACCAATCTTCCTCGGTCTTGCACAAGAATCGGGTCTGATCGGCCCGATTGGCGATTGGGTCACTAGACGAGCATGTGCCGACATGCGCCTATGGCTCGACGCGGGCTCAATAGATCCTTCTTTCGTGATGCACATCAACGTTTCGGCCAGACAACTCGGCGACACCACATTCGTCGAACGCACCATGGCGGCGTTGCACGATTCGAAACTTGAGGCGCATCAAATCGACCTCGAAGTGACTGAAACAACTTTGCTCGACGACAAGGGTGGGGTCGTGCGAACTTTGAACGCGCTGAGGCGACATGGCATCAAAATGGCGATAGACGACTTCGGTACAGGGTTTTCGTCGTTGGTGAATCTGCGAAACTTTTCGGCCGACTATCTAAAACTTGACGGCTCGTTCATTCGCGAGATCGGCGATCAAGGTGGTGACGACCCGATTGTGCGCTCGGTCATTCAACTCGCACACTCACTGAACATGTCGGTGGTCGCCGAATGGGTGACGACACAAAACCAAGCACAAAGATTGCGACTTTTGGGTTGCGATTATGTGCAGGGCAATTTTGTTGCACAGCCAGTTTTGGCGCACGAATTTGGACCCAAGATTCTCAAGTCCCAAGTCGAAAAATCTGTTTAGTCGCCCACTTCGGGCTCGGGTGCTGGCCCAAGCCCACCAAAGAAAGCCAGAACAGGCGCCGAACTCTCGCCCATTTTGAGCACCGAGTTGCCGGCGATCGTGTCGCTATAGACGTCTAACGAGAACCGACTGATGTCGCCCTTCGCAGCCGGTCTCATCTTTTTTGCAAATTCAGTCAAATCCAGGTTGTCATCTGTGATGATTGCACCAGTTACCCCGGCAAAAGCCGACGACATGTTGAACGGATTCGACAGAACCCGGGTCAACCCAGAGTTCAACATCGCCGCGATGAATTTGCGCTGTCGCTTGCCTCGACCTATGTCTGATGTGCCGTCGATTTTCCATTCATTGTCGATTTTTGTTTCAAAATATCGACTACGGGCATATGCCAAAGCCTCGACACCGTTGAGCTTGTTGCAGCCTGGCTTCATATAGAGACCTGTGTTTTTGTCTCGCGACGGGTATTGCACGCAAATCTCTACACCGCCAATTGCGTCAACCAAGCCCTTGAAGCCTTGAAAATTGACCTCCAAATAATGATGAATTGGAATGTTGAAATTGTTTTGCATCGTGCGCACCAATACGTCAGAGCCTTCTTGATATGCCGTGTTTATTCGCGCAGAATTTTCGCCGTCGCCGATGCGCACCCACAAGTCGCGCGGAAAAGAAAGCAGAGCCCCGGCACCTGTTGCGAAGTCGTAGTGAAAGATCATGACCGTGTCGCTTCGCCGACCTGAAACATCGCCCTCGCTGCCCATCGTCGCAAAATCTGGGTCATTGGGGTCAGCACCCTCGCGCGAATCAGACCCAACTAACAAATAGTTTTCAAAACCGGCACTTGGCGCCGAGAGAGATGCGGTCGCCTCTAAATCTATTTGCACGGCTTCAAGCTGATCGGTTGTTGCCGAGACAATTTGCCTGGCCCCGACGAAACTTATTGAAACAACAAAAGCAAGCGCGACCAAGATCGCCTGTTTGTTTGGCGCACTTTTGGCTTTGCCGTTAAAACTTTGCGCCATCGACCTCAAATTTAGTCGTGATTGGCATCTCTAAGGTGCACTACGTCGCCGGTATCTATCACATGCTCGCCAGCATGACTCTGAACAATCAGACGCCCGCCTTGATCGAGGGCGATTGCGCGACCAGAAATCGTTTCACCATTGGTCAATTCGACTCGAACCATTTTGTCCAGCGTCGAAAGACCATGAACATATTCATCATGCAACTCTTGAACCGAAAATTTCTCGACAAGGTCGATTTGCTCTAACAAGACGCGCAGCAACTCGATTGGGTTGCATGAGCCACCCACGGCCAGGTCGTTAAGTTTTGCCGCATATTCGGGAGCCCAAGCAATGTTTATGCCGATACCAACCACGATGAAACTTTTGGCACTGTCGGCAATGCTGAGCATTCCACCAAATTTCCTTTGATCCAAAAGCAAATCGTTGGGCCACTTCAATGTGATGGACCCACCCATAGTTGTTGGTTCGACCAAGAACTTGCGACATGCACGAATCGCCGCAACCGCGACTGTTCGCTGACATAAATCAATTTTGCTTTGAGGATTTCTGAACAACAAAGACAGCAACAGGTTCGCCCCCGACTTTGCCTCCCAAGTTCTATCTAAACGACCTCGACCCGCAGTTTGGTTATCGGCAAGCAATGCAGTGTGGTGCCGGGCGCCTCGCTCGGCGTCTAGAAATAAATCAGTGTTGGTGCTGCCGGTCTCTGCAACCCTTTGCACCGTCCAGTTGCTGGGCCAATTTTCAGGCGCACCATGTTGTTGACCACTTCTACGGTTGTCATCTGTGCTTGCCATCGGCGAGAATGGTAGTCGGTGCTGAAAAAAATCCTCATCGCCAACCGGGGCGAAATTGCAGTGCGAGTCATACGAACCGCACGCGAAATGGGCATAGCTACCGTTGCCGTTTATAGCGAACTAGACCGCAACGCTCTGCATGTGCGTCTGGCTGACGAAGCATATGCCTTAGGCGGTCAGACTGCAGCCGAAAGTTATCTGAACACCACGGCGATAATGAACGCGATCAAACTAAGCGGCGCCGATGCAGTGCACCCGGGTTATGGGTTTTTCAGCGAGAACGCAGACTTCGCCAAGTCGATCACAGATATGGGTGTTGCTTTCATCGGGCCACCACCGGCAGCAATCGTCGAAATGGGCGACAAGGTTTCTTCACGCAAAGCAGCCTTGCGAGGCGGTGCACCAATTGTGCCGGGCACGACAGAATTTTTGAAAGATGCATCTGAAATTTCTGACTTCGCCAAGACATACGGATTTCCGGTCGCAATCAAGGCCGCTTTCGGTGGTGGCGGTCGGGGCATGAAGGTCGTGCACGATCAAAAGAGCGTTAAAGAAGCCATGGAGTCTGCTCAGCGTGAGTCAAAAGCCTTCTTTGGACGCGACGAAATCTACGTCGAAAAATATTTGTCGTGGCCGCGGCACATCGAAATTCAACTCGTCGGCGACACACATGGCAATGTCGTGTGGGTCTCGTCGCGCGACTGCTCTGCCCAACGACGCCACCAAAAACTCATCGAAGAAGCGCCAGCACCAGCCCTGCCCGAGGGCATCGAAGACGCCATGGGTGCCGCTGCCGTCAAGGCCGCAAAGGCAGTCGGTTATTTCAATGCCGGCACCGTCGAATTCATTTATCAAGACGGCGAATTCTTCTTTCTCGAGATGAACACTCGCCTGCAGGTCGAACATCCGGTAAGCGAGATGATCACGGGCATTGACCTCGTTGAATGGCAGATCAGAGTTGCATCGGGCGAAAAGCTGCCGATGACACAAGAACAAGTTTTAGAGGCTCGTCGCGGACACGCAATAGAGGTGCGTATCAACGCCGAAAACCCTTCGGGTGGAAAATTTTTGCCATCGCCTGGCTCGATCACCAAACTCGTGACGCCCGATGGTTTTGGTGTGAGGTTCGACGGGGGCTACGAGTCGGGCGACACGGTTAGCCAGTTCTACGACAATCTCATCGGCAAACTTATCGTCTGGGGCAAAGATCGCCAGTCAGCTATCGCTCGAACGATTCGCGCACTAGAAGAAACGAAAATCGAGGGGTTGCACACGACGATTGATGCAGATCTGGCAATTTTGCGACACCCAGACTTTGCAGCCACGAAGCATTCGACCAAATGGGTCGAAGAAAAACTCGACCTGTCAAGTCTCGTGTCGACGACCGGTGAAACTAAAGCCAATGGCGAAGGTCTTGTCGAAAAAGCGACCGTTGTCGAGGTAAATGGCAAACGCTTTGATGTAAAAGTTTGGGTCCCCCCAACTGGTGGCACTGTTGCGCCCACATCAAAGACCAGATCGACATCGCGCGGCTCAAATCAGTCGGCCAGCGTCGCAAGCGGCACAATCACCGCCCCAATGCAGGGCACCGTGATCAAACTTCTCGTCGCCGAGGGTCAAAGCGTTGCCCAAGGTGACGCAGTTCTCGTACTTGAAGCAATGAAGATGGAAAACCAGATTCAAGCCGACAAGTCTGGCAAAGTCGTGAAAGTTAGTTGCAAAGCTGGCGACACGGTCGGCAGTGGCGATGTATTGCTGGTCATCGAATAACTGCTGCAAAAACATCTGCTTGCCTGAATTACAGTTGAATTCAGCCCCATCAGAAATCACGAAGCGAGAAAAGTGAAAGAAAAGCCAGAAAGTCAAGAGGTCTCTGTCGCACAAAGCGCAACGGCCGATCACAACAGTGGCTTTGTCGTCGAACGCAACCGTCGCCTCGAGGCGGTCAAAGAGTTGCGCAATTCGGGGTCCAACCCCTATCCATATCGCTTTGACAGGTCACACACGCTTGGTCAACTTCGCGAAAAGTTTGCGACTCTTGAGGCTGGCAGCGAAACCGAGACCATTGCTGATGTAGCTGGTCGCATCATGCTCAAGCGCGACCAAGGAAAACTGATTTTTGTCACGATCAAAGATCGAAGTTCAGAAATTCAGTTGTTCATCTCGAAGGCCACAGTCGGAGACGCAGAATTCGACGCAATCAACGAACTAGATCTAGGCGACTGGGTCGGTGCTCGCGGTGCAGTGATGACGACAAGAAAAGGTGAACTCTCGATCAAAGCAACCACGGTGCAACTTCTCGCAAAGGCGTTGCGCCCGCTCCCCGACAAGTTTCATGGCTTGACCGACATTGACACCAGATATCGACAGCGTTACGCCGATTTGATCGTCAATGACGAGGCTCGTCGGGTCTTTGAGGTGCGACACGCCACCATCGCCAGTTTTCGACGCACACTGCGAGAGCGCGACTACATCGAAGTGGAGACACCTGTTCTGCATATCGAGGCTGGTGGCGCCCATGCTCGGCCATTTCTCACCCACCACAACACACTCGACATGCCGCTATATCTGCGCATAGCCCTGGAGTTGCACCTCAAGCGATTGATCGTTGGCGGCATGGAGCGCGTTTTTGAAATTGGACGAGTGTTTAGAAACGAAGGAATCTCGACTCGTCACAACCCGGAATTCACGATGATGGAGTCATATCAGGCATTCGCCGATCACACCGACGTCATGGATTTAACCGAAGTTCTGATTCGCAATGCAGCGATCGACGCATTAGGCACAACCATTGTCAACATTCGTGGCACCCAATGCGATCTTGCCAAGCCTTGGCGTCGAGCTCGCATGATCGATCTTGCCAGCGACGCAGTTGGCGAAAAGGTTCATCCGTCACTATCAGTCGAATCGCTTCGTGCAATTGCCAAAAAAAATGGCATAAACGTGGAAACGCGATGGGGCTCTGGTCGCATAATCGAAGAAATATTTGCCGAGAAGTGCGAATCGACTTTGATCGAACCAACATTCGTCACCGGTCATCCGGTCGAAATCTCGCCCTTGGCACGGGTCGACCGCAATGACCCGTTCTTGACCGAGCGATTTGAATTGTTCGTCGGCACCCACGAACTGGCCAATGGCTTCAGCGAATTAAATGACCCGATCGAGCAACGCGAGCGATTCGCCGAGGAAGCGAAATCAAAACTTGCCGGCAACCTCGAGGCCGGCACGATCGACGAAGACTATCTTCGAGCACTCGAATATGGTCTGCCACCAACGGGCGGTCTTGGAATTGGCATCGATCGGCTCGTGATGCTCTTGAGCGGAGCCACAAGCATCAAGGATGTCATTTTGTTTCCCACTTTGCGGCCTGAGGTTTTTGACCAATGACAGCCACTAATTTTGCCTGGGGCATCGGCATTGCCACCGTCACTTCTAACGACACCGTGCTCGACGTGTTTTATCGCAAGCTCGGCTGGGGTGAAAAATCTCCCGAAGAATTTTTGTCGTCTTTGCCTGAAGCTCACACCGATCCGCGTCGGGGCGTTGGGGTCGTGCCAGTGAACATCTCGATAGATATTGCTACCGCCCCGAAGAATGCGATTGATGCCTATTTGCGCCTTCATCTCATGTCACATCGATTGGCGTTGCCGAACTCGATGAACCTAGATGGAATTTTTGGCCTGCTCGCCAACGTCGCTTGGACATCTATCGGTGCTGTGCCCGTCGACTTGATTGAAGAGGTTAATTTCAACATGCGACGTCATGGCGAGCATCTGACTGTTCACGGCGTCGACAAGTTTCCGCGAATGACCGATTATGTCGTGCCAAGTGGCGTGAGAATCGCCGACGCATCCAGGGTTCGCCTTGGGGCCCATCTCGCATCTGGCACCACCGTTATGCACGAGGGTTTCTGCAATTTCAATGCAGGCACGCTGGGCACGTCGATGGTTGAGGGTCGCATTTCGGCTGGCGTTGTTGTCGACGATGGTTCAGATATCGGCGGCGGGGCCTCAATCATGGGAACTCTTTCTGGTGGTGGCAAAGAAGTCATCAAGGTCGGCAAACGTTGCCTGCTCGGGGCCAACAGCGGTCTTGGCATCAGCCTGGGTGACGACTGCATTGTCGAAGCGGGTCTTTATGTCACTAGCGGCACGCTCGTCAAACTTCCCGACGCCACGGTCGTTAAGGCCCGACAATTGTCAGGCGCGAACAATTTGTTGTTCAGACGCAACAGCCAAACCGGCGCCGTCGAAGCCTCGCAACGAACTGGCTCATGGGGCGGGCTCAACTCGGCCCTTCACAAAAACTAAGACGTTTGACGATGAAGTTTGAAGAGTTGAGAGAACTGGTGCGGGCGCGACGCACCGACATGATGGTCGACAAAGATCGCCAACTTCCAGATGGCACGCTTGAAAAACTCTGCGAACTAGCGATGTGGGCGCCAAACCACAAACTCACCTTTCCGTGGATGTTTGCCGCGGTCAGCGGCGATGCCCGAGCACGACTCAGCAACTGCACCGCAGATGCGATGGAACGCAATAGTGACAAGCCCGAAAAAGTTGCCAAGGCGCGCACGAAATTTCAACGCGCACCGGTGATCTTGATCGTCGGCACAGACCCCGGAGATACGCAACTGCGCACCGAAGAAAATCGCGATGCCGTATCGGCTGGCATCCAAAATATTTTGTTGGGTGCCACGACGCTTGGCTTTGCAAGCTTTTGGTCGAGTTGCCCAAAGGGTGCCAACGACGATGTCGCAAAGTTCTGCGGCTTCAAAGCCGGCACCCACATAACCGCGATGATTTACTTGGGTTATCCCGAGCGCCAAGCGCCGACAATCGAGCGACCACCCGCGACAATAAAACTGATTACCAGTTAAAGAGTCTCGTTAGTTCGGCTGATACACGCCGAATACTTCTCGCAAGACATCGCTAACTTCTCCCAAGGTCGCATTGGCACGCAACGCATCTTTCATCGGGTATAGAAGATTTTCACTTTGATGAGCAGTGCTCTTCAATTTTTCGAGCGATTTTTGAACCAGAGCTTGGTCTCGCGAGGCGCGAAACTTGGTCAAACGCGCAATTTGACTGCGCTCGAGTTCAGGATCGACTTTTTTGGGTGAAAATTTTTCTTCTGTGTCGGCTACGAACTTGTTGACCCCAACCAAGGTGCGCGAGCCATCATCGATTGACTTCGTATAGGCATATGCCGACTCTTCGATTTCGCCAACTTGAAATCCGGACTCAATCGCTTGCACCGCGCCACCCATCTGTTCGATGCGGTCGATGTATTGCCACGCGAGTCGCTCGACTTCGTTGGTCAGCGACTCGACATAATAAGAACCAGCAAGCGGGTCAGGCGTGTCTGTAATGCCACTTTCGAACCCGATAATTTGCTGGGTCCGCAAGGCGATGCGTGCCGCTTCTTCGGTTGGCAAACTCAAAGCTTCATCAAAACCGTTTGTGTGCAGGCTCTGTGTGCCACCCAAAACTGCGGCCATGCTCTGCACCGCGACGCGCACGATGTTGTTTTGCGGCTGCTGAGCGGTCAAAGTTGAGCCACCGGTCTGCGTGTGAAAGCGCATCAACAAACTGGCGGGGTTCTTGGCGCCAAAACGCTTCGACATGATTTCATGCCACATGCGCCGACTGGCTCGAAACTTGGCGACCTCTTCGAAAAAGTTGTTGTGACCATTCCAAAAGAAACTGAGACGCGGCGCAAAATCATCGACATTGAGCCCCGAATCGACTGCTGCTTGCACATAGGCGATCGCATTCGACAGCGTGAATGCAAGTTCTTGCACGGCGGTCGAGCCTGCCTCACGAATGTGATAGCCAGAGATCGAGATCGTGTTCCACTTCGGCACGTGCTTTGCGCAGTAGGCAAAAATATCGGTGATGATCCGCATCGACTGCCTCGGCGGGTAAATGTAGGTTCCGCGCGCAATATATTCTTTCAACAAGTCATTTTGAATGGTTCCAGAAATTTCTGTTGAGGCCACACCTCGCTCTTCGGCAACCAATTCATACAACAGCAACAAGATCGCCGCGGTCGAGTTGATCGTCATCGAGGTCGTTACTTTGTCGAGTGGCAGGTCGGCCAACAGCACTCGCATGTCCTCGATCGAGTCGATCGCAACTCCAACCTTGCCAACCTCGCCTGCCGCACGCGGATGGTCGCTGTCGTAGCCCATTTGAGTCGGCAGATCGAAAGCACAGGACAAACCTGTTTGACCGGCGTTCAACAGAAACTTGAAACGTTCGTTCGTGTCGGCCGCCGTGCCAAAACCTGCATATTGACGCATCGTCCAAAGGCGTTCACGGTGCATCGTTTTATAGATGCCACGCGTGAAAGGGGCCTCACCTGGATTGCCGAGTTTGGTCTTTGCATCAAAGCCGGCCAGCGATTCACTGGTGTAAAGAGGCTCAACTTTGATGCCTGAGTCGGTCTGTTTCTCGCTCATAATTGCAACCTTAAGGTTACGAGTTGGGTCGCCTCGCTGCGATGACAGAAATCTCCATCAACCATTCTGGTCTTGCCAATGCCGGCACGGTCACAAGCGTGCTTGCAGCCAAGTGGCCCTTCAGGGCAACATCGCGTGCGGCCATCACTAATTTGAGTCGGCTCGACAATTCTTGTGAATCGTCAGAAAAGACGACATAGGTTGTCACAGAAACGATGTCTTTGGCGCTCATTTGGCCTTCGGCAAGAATCGAAAAAATATTTTGCCAAACCACCTGGGCCTGTTCACCGACATTCGTCGGCACAGTGCCGTCGCTTCGCGAAGGCACAACACCTGAAGTGAAGATCAACTCGTGACCAACTGGCACATGCACCCCGTGGGCATATGCCGCCGCAGGGGCTGCCATTGCGACAGGTTTTAAGTCTCGCGACATAGTCAAGACCTTTCACGATAAGCCATAATTGACTGATGGGCAAGAAAGCAGTCGGTCAAGAAAACCTCGCCGACATTGATGTGCTCGAACGAATTCAACAAAGAGTTTTGTGGCTGGCAGTGCGCATGGTCGACTATGCGAACCGCGAACGTGAGGCCGCGCCAGCACCCGGAGGCCGAGACGCGGAATTCACCGTAAAGGTCGGCGGTCACATGGCCAGCAGCGCGTCAGTTGTCAGCATCATGACATCACTTTGGTTCGGTCATTTGAACGGTGACGACAAAGTTGCCGTCAAGCCACATGCCTCGCCAATTTTTCATGCGATCAAATATCTGACGGGCGAACTCGACAAGTCATATTTGAAACGATTGCGCAGCCTGGGCGGCTTGCAGAGTTACCCGAGTCGAACCAAAGACCCAGATGTCGCCGATTTTTCGACGGGTTCTGTGGGGCTCGGTGCGGTGGCACCACTTTTTGCATCGATGGTGCGTCGTTACGTTGATTCACATTTCACACCGCGCCCTGCGGCACGTTTCATTGCACTCGTGGGAGACGCCGAGCTAGATGAAGGCAACGTTTGGGAGGCAATCGCAGACCCATCGCTTCAAAATCTCGGCAACGTGATGTGGATAGTGGACGCGAACCGTCAAAGTCTCGATCGCGTCGTGCCCGGCATGAAGATCAAAAAACTTGCTGGTTTTTTTGCCGATGCTGGTTGGCATGTGATCGAGGCAAAATATGGCCACAAATTGCAGGCCGCATTTGCCCAGCCAGGTGGCGAGTCACTTCGTCAATACATCGACGATATGTCTAATGAGCGATACCAAAGTCTTTTTGCCCTGCAGGGCTCGGCATTGCGTGAAAAATTTTTGGAAGGTGCCCCAGGTGAAGTTGTCGCGTTTATCAACGATGTCTCCGACGAAGATCTTGCACCACTAGTTCAAAACCTCGGGGGTCACGACATCGAGATGCTGCTTGACGCCTATCGCGAGTGCGACCTCGTCACCGACAAGCCGAGTGTTGTCTTTGCCTACACGGTCAAGGGCTGGGGATTACCAATCGCCGGCGACCCGCTCAACCACGCTGCCCTGCTATCAGAATCACAAATCGACGATCTTCGAAAACGCAACGGATTGACCCTAGAAACCGAGTGGGATCAGTTCGAAGTTGACAGCGAAGAAGACCGAGTGTGTCGCGCCGTGGGTGGCGACATCAACAACAAAAAATTGCCGGATCGACCATTGCTCAAGATTCCACATGAAGTGAGTTTGGCAATCGGCAAGAAACCAATTTCAACCCAAGAGGTATTCGGGCGAATTCTGACAAGTCTTGGCACTATTTCTGAGGTGGCAGAACGAATGGTGACCATGTCGCCCGATGTGAGTGTGAGCACCAATCTGGGTGGATGGATTAACAAGTTTGGCGTGTTCAGTTCTGACGAACAACCAAACTATTTGGGCGACGATCGCTTGCTTCGTTGGAACGAAGGCCCACAAGGTCGTCACGTCGAACTTGGACTGAGCGAAATGAACCTGTTCTTGGCACTGCACGCATTTGGGCTCGGCCACGAACTTCATGGCGAGCACCTTTTGCCAATCGGCACGGTTTATGATCCATTTGTTTGTCGCGGTCTAGATGCGATGATTTACGCGCTTTATAACGGTGCACGATTTATTTTGGTCGGCACGCCGTCTGGCGTGACGCTTGCACCGGAGGGTGGCGCTCATCAAAGCACCGTGACAACTTCGATCGGTCTTGAAATGCCCAACATAACTTATGTCGAGCCGTGTTTTGCTCGGTCGCTCGACTGGCTGATTTGCAACGGCCTTGATCGCCTGGGCCAACCCGACGGCGACAGCATGTATCTGCGTTTGTCGACTCGACCGATTGATCAAGCCGTGTTCGAAGAATTAATTGCTAGACGCGGAGCCGACGCGGTGCGAGCCGATGTTCTGGCTGGCGGTTACAGATTGTGCGAGCCCAATGCGAACCAAACTGCAGACCTGATAATTGCTGCAACAGGCAGCGTCGTGCCCGAGGCGGTGGCGGCGCGAAAACTTCTCGAAGCCGAAGGCATCAACGCCGTCGTAATCGATATTTGCTCGCCAGATCGCATCTATCGTGGATGGCGCACTTCACAACAAAATGCCACCCGCAATGGTGTGACGACGCGCGACGTTGGTCATCTCGGTGTGCTTCTGACCGAACCCGAACGTCGACTGCCGATACTCACGGTTCAAGACTCGGCAAGTCATTCTCTGGCTTGGCTTGGTTCTGTTTTTGGCGTGCGAACCGTGCCTGTTGGCGTGGATGAATTTGGCCAATCAGGCTCAATTGCCGATCTGTATGGCACTTTTGATCTTCTGCCCGAGCAACTCGTGAATGCCGCGTTGCTCGCTTTGTCGTAGCCTGAAACCATGGCAATCATTGAAAACCAAACGAGCACGAAAAAAGTTATTGACGGCGTCGAACTGACACCCAAATCCGTCACGCAACTTTCACCACCAAAATTTGCGACATTCGAACAAGAGCGTCAACATCGCAAAGAAAAACTCGCGGGCGCGATGCGAATTTTCGGCAGACTTGGCTTTGGTGAGGGTGTTGCTGGCCACATAACTGTGCGCGACCCCGAGTTCACCGACCACTTTTGGGTGAACCCTTTCGCAAAAAGTTTTCGCTACATGAAAGTCAGCGATTTGATTTTGGTCAATCACGACGGCGACGTCGTCTATGGTTCGCAGCCCGTGAATCGTGCGGCATTTTGCATTCACGCCGCAATTCACCAGGCTCGACCCGACGTCGTTTCGGCAGCCCACGCTCATTCACCCTTTGGCAAGTCATGGGCGACTCTCGGCCGCAAGCTCGACCCGATCACCCAAGACTCGTGCTACTTCTATGAAGATCACACCGTGATCACCGAGCAAGGTGGTGCGGTGGTACTCGAAATTTCTGCGGGCCAAGAGATCGCCTCGAAGTTTCCAAAGGGCAAGGCCGCCATTCATCAAAACCACGGTCTGTTCACCGTAAGCGACACAGTCGATGCAGCGGCATTTTGGTTCATCACGATGGAGCGCAGTTGCCAGGCACAACTAATGGCCGAGGCCGCCGGCACGCCGAAGTTGATACCCCACGAGATGGCAAGTTACACCCGTGATCTCACCGGTTTTCCCGCCGCAGGTTGGCTGCAATTTCAACCCCTATGGGAAGAAATCTGTCGCACTGACCCAGATCTTTTCGATTGAGTTCTTATTGGCCCGTGCGCGGGCTGAATCGGTTTGCAAACACGGCACCGCCCGAGTTCTTGTTCGTCATCTCGGCGATCGGCCAATATTGCGGGGCCGTCATTGCAGTTGGGCTGTTCGACGACCTGGCAGCGGCAAGTGTGGCTTGGCTGAGGGTTATCGGTGCTGCGATCTTCTTGCTCGCTTTTTCTTCAAGGTCTCTGAAACATGGCGGTCATTGGTCGCGCCAGCAAATCATCAGCGTGAGCCTTTTTGGCATCTCAACTGCATTGATGAATTTGTTTTTCTATTTGGCTATTCAACATCTAGATCTAGGCAAAGGTGTGGCAATTGAATTCATCGGGCCAATCACCGTCGCGGCCCTTCGCACCCGTACCAGTCGCAATGCCCTCGCCCTGGCTTTGGCCGTGGTCGGGGTTTTGGTTTTGTCGGGTCTCGAACTTGGCGACAAACCACTTGGGCTGATCTTTATATTTTTGGCGTCGATTATGTGGGCTCTCTACATAGTCATCGGTTCGAAAGTCGCAAGTTTCGATCGCGGTGTTTCTGGTCTGGGCATTGGACTTTTGATCGGTGCACTTTTTATTGCGCCATTCGGCGCGCCGTCAAGTGGCCCTGCGTTTGGTGCACCGTGGATCTTGGCGACATGTTTCTTGATCGGTATTTTGTCGAACGCAATTGGTTATGGCATAGACCAGTTCACATTGCGACGAATTCCGGTGCGCAGATTTTCGGTGTTGCTCGCATTGTTGCCGGTGACAGCAACAATTTTTGGATTCGTATTTTTAAATCAGGTGCCAACTTTCACAGATCTCGTTGGCATTGGTTTTGTTTTAGTTGGGGTTGTCGTGCAACAACGCGACACAATTCCAGCAACCGAAGTTGTCGCCTAATTTCAAGTAGACTGTTCGGGCGGGCAAGGGAGTTTTAGTTCTCTATGCGCATACCCCCAATTTCACTTCGGCGACGCTTTTTTGCCTTGCTCGGCACTGCAGCCCTCATCGCCGGGCTTGCTCCGGCCCAAATCGCCAAGGCCGATGAAGGTCAGCTTCCAGGTGGTGTGATCATTTATGGTCGCGGCTTTGGCCACGGACGCGGGCTAAGCCAATACGGCTCTTTTGGTTGGGCGACTGTTCATGGCTGGTCGTGGGAGCAAATTCTCGACTTTTACTACGGTGGCCCGACGGGCAACTCGCGCTCAAATCTCGAGGCCCCCAACCAAGAAATGACAACCTGGCTGAGCCTGATGAACAACAAACAAACCGGGGTGATTTCAGATTCGGGCACGCTTCGTGCACTCGAAGATCCCGACCAAGCCAGACGTTTCACCAGCATGGTTGCGCGCGAAAAGTCAGGGGCCCAACGTGTTTACCAAGTTTGGGGGTCAAATCAACGCAAGTGTTTGAACGAGTCTGACTCGCCCGAATCGGCAGGTTTCACATTTGTCGGCGAATTCAGCGAGACCGCATCATTTGTCACCAACGCCAGCCAAGATCCAGCGGGCTCTTCGCTTGACATGGTCGGTTTATGCGAGCCTCGCTCGGCTTCAGCAAACCAAATTCGCTATTACCGCGGCATCGTGCGGGCAATGAACAACAGCAAAAATGAAAACCGCACCATAAATATCGCTCGCCTCGATGACTATCTGCGCGGTGTCGTGCCCCGCGAGTCACCGGCTAGTTGGGGCGATGCTGCAGGTGGTGCGGGAATGAACGCACTTCGTGCACAGGCAGTTGCTGCTCGTTCTTACGCGGTCACCGAAAACAGGTACGCAGGTTTGGCAAAAACTTGCGACACCCAAGATTGCCAGGTCTATGGTGGTGCGGCTTTGCGGACTTCTATAAATGGCTCGCCGAGCATTTTAGAAAGCCCCAACACTGATCGTGCGGTCGCCGAAACTTCGGGGGTCGTCATTCGCAACCCAAATGGCAACGTCGTGCGCACCGAATTTTCTTCATCAAATGGTGGGCGAACCGCGGGTGGAGAATTTCCGGCAGTTGCCGACCAGGGCGATCTGTCTGCAAATAGTTCACTCATGGTTTGGACACGCGCATTTTCTGCGGCTCAGGTCATGGCAAAATACCCGCAAGTGGGCATTCTTACTTCTGTCACCACGACCAACGATGGTCTCGGTGGTGACTGGGGTGGTTACACGCTCGACGTGACAATAACCGGAACTGCTGGCTCGGTAAAAGTCTCAGGTTGGTCGTTTCGTACGACTTTTGGTCTGCCCGCACCATGGTTCGGCGCAACACTCGTCTATGGTGCACCCCTCGAAGCGGGTGTCGTTGGCTCGATGTTGTTTGTTGGTGACTCGATCGGTCAAAGCATCGCCACTGAGTTTTCGGCAATTGTTTCACCGGCTTATCCATCGGTCAATTTTCAGGCAATTGCCAACCGCTGCATGGTCGGCCCAAGTTGCGTGACCCCCGACAAGGGTTTGCCCGACGCAATCGGTGTTGTCAATTCTCTTAGCGCTGAGCAGTTTCCTCAAGTTGCAATAGTTCAACTCGGATACAACGACGACCCAAACACGATGGCCGGCGACGTGGCCGCAGTTATCAACGCTCTGAATGCACGCAATGTACAGCGCATAGTCTTCGTCAACCTTTCGACACGTCGCGCGTCACAGAACTATGCCCTGTCGAATGCGGCTCTATTGGCCGCTGCTCAAACGAACCCCAACGTCTCGGTTCTAGATTGGAATTCAGCCAGCAGCGACCCTTCGGCGTCTCGCTGGTTCAGCGACGACATTCATTTGACTGCAACCGGTCGAGCCGAGTTCACGTTGTTTTTGCGAAGGCAACTCGATGAACTGCGCGCTCAGGGCCTGATCACTGCCAACCCAGACAGCGTGCTACCACTTGGGGTGCCCCTCGTTTCAGGCAATCGCGGCGAACCAGTTGCTCAGTTGCAAACAGCTTTGAATACGGCCCTCGAATTGAAGAAGAAACAGAGACTTGCCACTGATGGCAACTATGGCAAAGGCACCGCGGCAGCGGTCAGCAAAATCGAAGAACTCAATGGTCTGCCGGTTGATGGTCTTGCCGATGCGACCGTGCTCGGCCTGCTTGGCATTGACCCAACGACTTTCAAGTTGAGCCAGAACTCTCGCCACACTTCTGTGGCCACCGCACAAACGGCGCTCGCACGCGTTCTAAAGATAAAGATGAAAGCGGACGGAATCTTCGGCTCGGGTACCGCAAAACAACTCAAACGCTTTCAAAAAAGTGTTGGGCTCAAACAAACAGGTGTGATCGACCGCACAACTTGGCTATCGCTTCTCGCCGCGAGTGCAACGCTGACGAAATAGAACAGGGTTCAGATTCTCTAGGCGTTAAATTTTTTCTGCCAACTCTCGTCACTGACGAGCATTGGGTATGCCTGGCGATACTCGCGCTTCAGTCGGCGATAGTTGAGTGCGATTTCTTTGGTCACCACGCACACCTCACCCAACAACCTGAAGAATCGACGAGTATCTCGCTCAACGACGAAACCCTCGGGCAGCCTGTCGTGACGATACAAAATGCGGTTATAACGAGTCGCTAACCCAACGGCTCTCGAATCGATCGGTGCGGTCTTCAACTCGTCACGTCGCAAGGCCTTGGGCAAAATGTAGCCACCAACGAGAGGCACGGCGAGAGCAAAACCAATCAAACGAATTGGTTTGATCCGCGGTTTTGTGATTTTGATTTTTGCAAGTTCACTTGAAAGTGGCGCAGGTTTTTCTTCAGATACTTTGCGCAGTTCGTCGTGCAGAGCCGAATGATCGGTTGCCATAAGCGCGGCGGGGCCTTGCAAAAAGGCGCGCACGCCACGAATCATGTATTCGACACTTGCATAACGCATCGAGAACAAATTTCTGAACGAGAGAGCAATGAAGCGTCTTGCCAAGTGCCACCAATTGTGTCGATCGAACACGAGGGTGTCGATGATCGCAAAATTGCGTTTTTCATAGAACAAAGACGATGGGTTGTTCTTCAGGCCAAAATCGGCATGCCAAACAATCACGCCGTTCAAGGTCACACTGTGCTTTCCGGTGTGCAATAAGCCATAACCCACGTCGTCTCCGCGCACAAAAATCGGCAACGGGTTGTCTCGGGTGATGGTCACCGGGAAAGCCGTGTACCACCATGCGGTGTAGGCAAACTTTTTTTCAGGAGCATCTCGCAGCACCAGTTTTCGCTCTCGCAGGTCGTCTTCGCGACCGATTGCCCGCAACGGATACAACGATCGCCATCGATATTTTGATCCCGCTTCAAATTGCATCCAGCCGCGCTCTTCACTGAGCATCGCCCCGTGGACACACAATTTTGGGTCTCGCGCAAAACTAAACAGCGCGAAAGTTCGGACAATTGCGTCTGGCTCGAGTGTGATGTCGTCGTCCATCAGCAATATATGCGTAGACCAAGCCTCGTTGCGTAGGTGAATGATTCCGCGAGCAAACCCGCCAGCACCGCCAAGATTCGGGTTTTGCACAACCTTGAGCGGTGCGTTCGGTTCGGCATCGAATTGAATGTTGCGCGCGTTGTCGACGACCAGAACGCGCAAATTGCCCCGCAAAGTTTCGACGCTCTTTTCGAGTTGCAAGACTTTGGCGACTGTGGGCTTGACGTATTCTTGGCGATTAAAGGTTGTGATTGATAGCGAAAGTTTTATCTCTCGCGAAACTTGGGTTGTCGTCGTCCACTGACCACGTGTTAGAACCACGTCGGTTTCTTCGGCGCTTACGCGCACATAAAAACTGTCGAATTGCCCATCTTTAAAGTGCGGCACATCGATCGATGTTTGCCCGCTTGGCGAGATGGCAACCGAGGCGACAATTTTCTCGCGCAGCGACAACCCAAAAAAATTGCTCGACACGCCAACCACCTCGACGCGACCAGAGCCTGTTGCCTCGACGGTGGCGCATAGATCGTTTATGTTGCTAATTCTGCGCCATCGACCGGCCGCAAACACCCCGAACGAAGTGTCGAAGCTGATTTCGGCTCCACGGCGCAGGGTTGCCACCGAGTTGTCAAATCGAACGTCACCGCTCGTGCGCACATACAACAGAGGCTCTGTGGTTTCTGGTCGTGGAAGCGACATTGATTGCAACAAAAAAGACTTCATCTCAGGCCATCGGATCCATCGAAAAACTTGGAAGAGGTTGGTTTTTGGCAAGACATTCGAGCATCGCTTTAGATGCCAAAAGGGCCTCGTGAATAGTTACATCCATGTCTAAGTAACGGTAGGTGCCGAGCCGACCGACAAAGGTGACCCCCTTTGCGGTTCGAGCCCGTTGCACATAGCTCAACAATTGTTGTTTTTCCTCGACCAGTCGAATCGGATAATACGGCGTGTCGCTCTCGCCGCAAAGGCGTGAAAATTCGCGATAGACGATGGTGCGAGAGTGATCTTCCCACGGCGCAAAATGTTTGTGTTCTGTGATGCGCGTGTAAGGCACATCAACATCGCAATAGTTGACAACAGGGTGTCCCTGAAAGTCACCGTCACTGACCTCGGGCACAAAATCGAGGGTTCGATAACCCAGACGTCCAAATTCAAAGTCAAAAAATGCGTCTATCGGCCCTGTCCAAACGATGTGGTCGAACTCACCAAACTCATCGTGCGACCTCGGGTCAAATCTCGTGTTCAAATTCAACTTGATGGAACGATGACTGAGAATTGCGGCCACAATCGGGGTATAACCATCTTTGGGTATCGCTTGATAGGGGTGGCTGAAATATGTGTCGTCATCTGTGAACCGCACCGGCAAGCGGGCCAAAATGCTGGCGGGCAAATCTTTCGGGTCGACCCCCCATTGCTTTGCCGTGTAGCCAGCAAAAAAAGCCTCATAAAGTTCACGACCGACAAATCGCAGACCTTGGTCTTCAAATGAAACAGGTTCGACTATCGACTCGTCGGCTTTGCTTTTGATGAAATCTTCGGCTTGTTTTGCGTCAAAATCGCGGTTAAAAAATTGATTGATGGTTTTGAGGTTGACCGGCAACGAATACATCGTTCCACGTGAGATCGCCTTGACCCTGTGCTGATAAGGCATCATCTCACCAAATCGGTTGATGTATTTCCAAACATGCTCGTGCTGGGTGTGAAATATGTGGGGCCCATAGGTGTGCACCATCACGCCGGTTTCATGGCGCGCAGTATGGCAGTTTCCGGCGACATGATTGCGAGAGTCAAAAACTTCGGCAGTGTGGCCCGCTTCGACCATTTCACGGGCTAAAACTGCGCCCGAAAAACCAGCCCCGACAATGGCAAATCGCACTAGACAATCATACGACTTTGTGCGTTTAGACCGAGTTCAATCGATCTTGACGCAAACAAATGTTGGCCGCTTGTGAAATTTATTTAGACAACCATGGCGCACACGCGCCTTCGAGATCGCGAATTTGAATCTTGTCTCGATTGTCATGTGTCACGGCATTGTTCGGGTCGCGCTGAAGTTTGAAGGTTCGAAAAGACATTTCTGTCGTATCAATCGCCAAAATTTTGCCGATCAACGAATCACCCAAGTTGAGAATCAACTTCAGAGCCTCGAGTGCCTGAATCGAACCAATTATGCCGGGCAACACGCCGAGCACGCCGGCCTCGGCGCAACTCGGGGCCAATTCTGCCGGTGGTGGCTCGGGCACCATGTCGCGATAAGTCGGACCAAGAGTCGGGTGAAACACGCTCACCATGCCCTCGAATCTGAAGATCGAGCCGTGCACAACTGGTATACCAAGTTTCACGCTGGCGTCGTTGAGCAGATATCTGCTCGGAAAATTGTCTGCTCCATCAACGACCACGTCGTAGCCTTGCAAAATATCGATCACATTTTCGGCACTCAAACGCGTGTCATATGTGACGACATTGACGTCGGGGTTGAGCATGGTGAGGGTCTTTTTCGCTGAATCAACTTTTCGGTCGCCAACACGGTCAAGATTGTGCAAAATCTGGCGTTGCAAATTTGACGCATCGACGACGTCCATATCCACGATGCCAATCGTGCCGACACCAGCAGCCGCGAGATACATCGCGGCCGGCGAACCCAGACCACCTGCCCCCAGCAACAAAACCTTGCTCGCCAACAATTTTGCCTGACCTTCGACGCCAACTTCTGGCAACAAGACATGACGTTGATATCGATTTCGCTGTTCAACCGAGAGTTGCACTGGGGTCGACCACTCGCGACCCTCGTCTTTCCACTTTCCAAAACCACCGGCCATGCTCAACACATTGCTATAGCCGAGTTCTTGCAGAGTCTTGGCGGCAAAGGCGCTTCTTACCCCACCAGCGCAATAAACGATCACAGGCGAATTTTTATCGGTGATCTTCGATTCAACTTGGGCTTCGAGGTGCCCACGGGCAATATGCACGGCGTTTTTTATCGCACCCTGCTCAAATTCGTCGGGTTCGCGCACATCTAAAACAACGACTTGGTTCGCTGAAATCTTGTGGCTAGCGGCCTGCGTGTCGATCTCTTGAATCTGCGACTTCGCGTCAGCGAGAAGTTCACGAAAACTAGCCATAGCAATACCCTACCGTTCTAGTCAAGAATTAACGACGCCCTTTTTTCGACTGGTTGAAAAGTTGAATAGGCCAGCAACTCAAGCTCACGCACACACATTTGCATGGCTTCAACTTCTTGTGACTTCACGAATTCAGAAATATTTGTTGCCGAGTGGCTCGACCCTGTTGTTAGCTCTTCGGGTTTCGACGCCTGCAGTGAATATGTCGAAACTTATTGGTTGGGCGTCATCGGCCCAAGTGCCACGTGGGTTATGCGCTTTCTGGCTCGCGAACTTGAAGTCTTTCCAAACGGATACTGCCTCGACTTAAACGACACTGCCGCTGCTTTGGGTCTCGCCTTTCGCCACGGCACGGGTTCACTTGAGCGTGCAATCGAGCGCTGTGCAACGTTCGGGCTGATCGCTCAAACACCTCGGGCCCTCGTTGTGCGAAAAAAAGTTCCCGCAATCACCAGACGACAACTGCTTCGTCTTCCGGGCACTTTGCAACAGAGCCACGGCCAATTATTTGCGACAAGTTAAACGGTCATCAACTCGTAAGACGAAGAATCACTTTTCAGATACAGTTCGCCGAATCTCAACTATGCGTTCATGATCGTGATTTGCGTCGTCACCCTTTTCGACGAGGGCGGCATTTCGATCTTTGGCAGCCTCGCGCTCGGCGAGCGCGGTGTCAACTCGCTTTAACGCAGCATCAGTGCCATGTTCGTTGATGAATGTAGCCCAATCAACCAATGCGTCAACCATCTCTGCTTCGGGCACCACCGCCACGTTTCGACCCTTGACGAACAAGTGGCCCCGCTTGTTTCCAGCCGCTATGCCGAGGTCTGCCTCACGAGCCTCACCTGGGCCGTTGACGACACAACCCATCACTGCAATTTGCAATGGCAGTTTTTTGTCGGCAAAAGCAGCTTGGGCGCGCTGGGCAATTTCGATCACGTCAACTTCGGCTCGCCCACAACTCGGACAAGCAATCAAATCGACGTTTTTACGTTCACGCAAACCCAGCGATTCGAGCAACTGTCGCCCGGCGCGCGCCTCTTCAACAGGGTCGGCAGTCAGACTGTAACGAATCGTGTCACCGATACCCTCGAGCAGCAGCGTCGAAATGCCGGCGGTGGCCTTGATCAAACCGCCGGGCAGCGGCCCAGCCTCAGTTACCCCAAGATGAAGCGGAAAGTCGGTAATTTCGCTCAGCATCCGATATGCCTCGACCATCAACGGCACATTCGATGCTTTGACCGAAATCTTCACCAAATCAAAATCGACTTCTTCGAAATATCTGAGTTCGCGTTGGGCCGACTCGACCATTGCCTCGGCGGTCAAACCGCCGTGTTTTTCGTATAGTTCAGAATCTAAAGAACCGCCGTTCACACCGATGCGAATCGGAACGCCCCGATCACGAGCCTCGGTAGCAACTGCCTTGATGTGTTCTGGCTTGCGAATATTGCCTGGATTCAGGCGCAACCCGTGCACGCCCGCTTCGAGCGCGGCCAAAGCCATGCGATATTGATGGTGAATATCGGCGATGATCGGCACCGGCGAGCGAGGTGAAATTTTTGCCAAGCCTTCGGCCGCTTCAGAGTCGTTGCAGGTGCACCGAACGATGTCGCAACCCGCAGCGGCCAAAGCATATATTTGCTGAAGGGTGCCCTCGACATCGGCAGTCTTGGTTATCGTCATCGACTGAACACTGATTGGTGCATCACCTCCCACCAAAACTTTGCCGACCTTGATTTGGCGCGTTTTTTTGCGCTGAAATTTGGTCGATGAGTTTTTCGTCGTCATAAGGGCGCCTGAATAAGTTAGTTAGCCAAGTGGACTTGTTATGTCTAAGTAGAGACCCGCAAACATCAACATTACGAGCAACACAACCACCGTTGTCGCCACCGGAATCATCTTGCCCACATCGGCGCGGTAAACCCGTCCACGGCGCGAGCGAATTCTCTCATATGACGCAATGGCGGCATGTCCTCCGTCGAAGGGCAACAAAGGCAACATGTTGAAAACCCCAACAAAAATATTCACGCTGGCCAAAAGCATCAAGACACCTTTCAGGCCTTCGCTTCTGCCAATTTCGCCACCAAATTGACTTGCACCAACGACCGTGGTGGGCCTCGTCATCATGTCTGGTTCATCAGCCGTAACATTTGAAAAAATATTTGACGGGTTGAGCACGACGAACAACCCACCCACTGAGTCTCTGGCTGTTCTGACGAGATCGCTCAAACCAAATCGAAGGGCACTGAATATATTTTGCCTTACATAAGCGTATGAATCTGAAGACACGCCGAGAAAAGCTAGGTCTGGGTTCGCTGGGTTTCTTGCCAATTCGACTGTCTTGTTGATTTCTTGACCATCGCGCAAGAATTTGATTGTGACGCGATCGCCCGGCTTAAAGGCAACAATTGCTTTAATCAATTCAAGTCGTGAAGTTATCTCTTCTGTTCCGACGAAAATGATTTGGTCGCCATCACGCAGGCCGATTTTTTCTGCCGGTGAATCGACCGCCGGTGCACCATAAACCAAAAGATTGCCTGTGTCGCCAAATCGACCAGCGGTCGCATAGACACCCACGAACAAGACGATCGCAATCAACATGTGCATGAGGCTGCCGGCGGTGATAACGAGCATTCGCTTCGGGTATGACTGCTGACGATACGTGCGTGGTTCGTCTTCGGGGGCGCACTCGTCGAGATTGTTCATGCCGACAATTCGCACAAATGCCCCGATAGGTAGCGCTCTGACACCGAACTCAACTTCGCCTCGCGTGAAACTAAAGACGCGCGGACCCATGCCCATGTAAAACTGCGTAACCTTCATGCCGCTGCGGCGCGCGGTCAAAAAGTGACCCATCTCGTGCAAGAAAACCGAGACAATCAGGCCGACTACAAAGACCAAAGACCAAGGGTTCTTCACACCCAGCCAAGTCAGCAAACCCACGACGACGACCGCCATGGTCACTGCAAGCGAAGTGTTGTTCTTGTCTTGCTGTTGGTCGACTGCCCCCCCGGCGGCAATCTCATCGCGAAACTTGTTGTAGAACGAACTCAAACTTGTGACTCCTTGACTTGATGGGCGACTGCGCGTGCGCGACGGTCGGCCTCGAAAATATCTTCAACCGATGTTGGTATCTGACCATCATGGTGTTGCATGGTTGATTCAATGATGGTGGCAATTTGAGTCCATTTCACGCCACCTGCCAAAAAAGTTTCGACGGCGACTTCATTTGCCGCGCTCAACCACGCTGGAGCAGTGCCCCCAACACGGCCAGCCTGATACGCCAGGTCTAGACAGCGAAATAAGTCACGATCTGGTTTCTCAAAGTCAAGACGCGAAAGTTCGGCCCAGTCAATGGCACCAAAACTGCACTTAGAACGATTCGGGAAATTGAGTGCATAGGCGATCGGCAATTTCATGTCGGGCATCGAAAGTTGAGCGATCGTCGCACCATCGCAAAACTCAACCATCGAGTGCACGATCGACTGAGGGTGCACGACCACGCCGATCTTTTCGTAAGCTACGCCAAACAGTTCGTGTGCTTCGATCACCTCTAGACCCTTATTCATAAGAGTCGAAGAATCGACCGTAATCTTTGGCCCCATCGACCATGTTGGGTGTCGCAACGCATCTTCTACGGAAACCTTGGCAAGCGCGTCGGCCGACTTGCCACGAAACGGTCCCCCGCTCGCAGTCAACAGCAAGCTAGAAATCTCGCGCGAAAAATTCGTCGAGCTTCGAATGCACTGGTGAATCGCACAATGCTCGCTATCAACCGGAATTATTTCTGCCCCGGCAATTTTGCGCAATGGCGCAACTATCGGACCAGCAGCAATCAAACTCTCTTTGTTGGCCAACGCAAGTCGCTTGCCGCTCTTTAGCGTCGAAATTGTCACACCAAGCCCGGCAAAACCAACAACTCCGTTAACCACCACATCTGCCAATTCGGCTAGTTGAGTCGCTGCGCCGGTGACCTCGATGTTTGGGTTTGAAGATTTGAGGTGCTCGGCCACTTTCTTGCGTGCCGACTCATCAGCCACCGAGACCAAATCAGGTTTAAAAATTCGCGCCTGCGATACGACTTCATCTGCCGAAGAGTTGACACCAAGAGCGACAACTCGATAATTTGCGGCCTCACCGGCCGCGCTTATGACCTCTAAAGTTTGCTTGCCAATCGAGCCGGTTGATCCCGCAATCGCAACTCGTATCACGAATCAACTAGCCCAAGGGGTTAGCACCAGCGTGATGTAATAAACGAACGGCAAGGTAAACAGCATGCTGTCGAAACGATCCAACGCGCCGCCATGGCCACGCAAAACGCTGCCAAAGTCTTTGATATCCATGTTGCGCTTGAACATCGACTCGGTTAGATCACCGATCGGGCCGACAACTGATATAACAAGGGCGATAATAAACCACTCGCTCCATGTCTGCCAGGTGCCACTTTGCAAACCGACGGCAATCACCGCGACAAACGTGCCGATCGCTCCGCCAACGAAACCCTCCATCGTTTTTGCAGGGCTGATCCATGCGCGAAGAGGTGTTCGGCCCGTGGCTGCACCAACGAAATATGCCGCAGTGTCATTGGCGATCACGCCGATTACCAAAATAAACAGAGTGTCGGTGCCGACATTTTCAA